>DATBBO010000729.1:0-3956 GCA_036270995.1 Dongiaceae bacterium
AGACTCGATTCCGATGCCCCGCTCCTCGCGCCTCCTCGCTTTGATGCAATGCCTGCGCCGGCACCGCCAGCCCGTCACGGCGGCGCGCCTCGCCGATGAGCTCTCGGTCTCGGCGCGCACGATCTACCGCGACATCGGCGCGCTCAGGGCCGAGGGCGCGCCCATCGAAGGCGAGGCCGGGATCGGCTATGTGCTGCGGCCCGGCTACTTCCTGCCGCCGCTGATGTTCAGCGATGACGAGATCGAGGCGCTGGTCCTGGGCTTGCGCTGGGCGAGCGAGCAGGGCGATGCCGTTCTCGCGGCCGCCGGCGGCGATGCGCTCGCCAAGATCACCGCCGTGCTGCCGGCCGATCTGCGCGAGGCGACGGAGAGCATGGGGCTGATCGCGGGGCCGGCCCGCAATCGGCCGCTGGCCGTCGATCTCGGCGCGCTGCGCCAGGCGATCCGCTTCGAGCGCAAGCTCCATCTCGCCTATGAAGACGAGGCGGGACGCCGGAGCGAGCGGACGGTCTGGCCCTTCGCGCTCGCCTTCTTCCAGGAGGTCCGGGTGCTGGCGGCATGGTGCGAGCTGCGCCAGGATTTCCGCCACTTCCGCGCCGACCGGATTTCGGCGGCCAGGATGGAGGAGCGGCGCTATCCGCGGCGGCGCGGCGCGCTGCTCAAAGAATGGCGGCGCCGGCAGGGTATCCCCGAGGCAGGCTGATCTCCTGCTGCTGACAGAATCTGTCAGCAGCACCTCTTAGGCTGCATGGCATCCGAAAACAGGAGAGCGCCATGCCCCGCCACATTCATGAATTCATCCTCGACATCGACCGAGATCGCCTCTTCCGGGCCCTCGCCGACCTGAAACGCTGGCCGGAATGGGACGACGATATCGAGGCCGTCGCGCTTGAAGGCCCGCCGGCCGCCGGTAGCCGCTTCACCCTGCATCTCAAGGATGGTTCGGCCGTTACCCTTACGGTCGAGGCCATCGAGCCTCCCTCGACCTTCGTCGACCAGGCGAAGCTGCCGCTGGCGCGCATGCAGAGCCGCCATGAGCTCCTGCCGGCCGAAGGCGGCGGGACGCGGCTTCGCCATGTCATCACCCTCTCCGGCCCGCTGGCCTGGCTCTGGGACAGGCTGGTGGCCCGCAAGATCGTTCAAGGCCTGCCGCGCCAGACGGAGCGAATGGCCGCCTATGCCCGCCGTTTGCCGCCCTCTCCCATGATCTGAAGTAGAAATGTAAAATCCGTTTGCCGACGACGTGTTTTGCGTATATACTGAATGTCAGCTTGGTCCGGAGAAAGCTCATGGGGAGACTGGAATATCTGCGCGCCGCACAAGCCCATCGCGGACCTCTCTGGCGAGGGGAGCGCATCTGCAGATTCACTGCAGAAGCAGGAAACCGGCTAGCGCCTTCGACCTCCGCCGAAGGCGGGCTTGGCTGTAAATCCGCTGCAGAAACAGCCAAGGCGCTTGGCTACGCCCCATGAACCCGTTGCCTCCCGCCGGAGGCCGGGCCAGAGTGCCGGCGCAACAAAGCTTGGAGCTGCCCACGATGACTGCTGCCTTCGGCCGCACCACCGCCCATATCCTGATCGAGATCGGCGCGGTCCATTTTCGCCCCCACGACCCCTTTATTCTCACATCGGGACGGGCCAGCCCCGTCTATATCGACTGCCGCAAGGTGATTTCCTTCCCGCGCGCCCGGCGCAAGATCGTGGAGATGATGGGCGAGACCGTCGAAGCGGCCATCGGCTTCGAATCCATCGATGCCGTCGCCGGCGGGGAGACCGCCGGCATCCCCTATGCCGCCTGGCTGGCCGAGCGCCTGGCGCTGCCCATGCTCTATATCCGCAAGAAGCCCAAGGGCTTCGGGCGCGGCGCCCAGATCGAGGGCGAGATGGCACCGGGCTCACGCTGCCTGCTGGTGGAGGATCTCGCTACCGATGGCGGCAGCAAGCTCAATTTCATCGAGGCGATTCGCCAGGCCGAGGGCAAGGTCGCCGACGCCCTGGTCGTTTTCCATTACGGCATCTTCCCCCAGAGCACTGCCAGCCTCGCGGCGGTCGGCGTGCGCCTGCACGGGCTCGCCACCTGGTGGGACGTGCTGGCCGCGGCCGAGGAGGCGGGCCGGCTCGACCCGGTCGGCATCGCCGCGGTGCGCGCCTTCCTGGACGACCCCGAAGGCTGGTCGGCGCGGCATGGCGGAAAGGCGGCGAGCTGAAGCATGATCCGTCCCGTCATCCTCTCCGGCGGCTCCGGCACCCGGCTCTGGCCGCTCTCCCGCGCCGCCTATCCGAAGCAGCTCATGCCGCTGGTGGGCAAGGAGAGCCTGCTGCAGGAGACCGTCCAGCGCGTCACGGACCCGGCGCTCTTCAGTGCGCCCTTCCTGATCTGCAATGACGAGCACCGCTTCCTGGTGGCCGAGCAGCTTCGTGCCCTCCGTGTGAAGCCCGAGGCGATCGTCCTCGAGCCGCTCGCCCGCAACACCGCGGCCGCGGTCGCCGCGGCCGCGCTGATGGCCGAGCCCTCCAGCCTGCTGCTGATCCTGCCCTCGGACCACTACATCCAGGACACTTCCGCCTTCCGTGCGGCAGCGGCCAAGGCGGCGAAGGCGGCGGAGGCCGGCGCGCTGGTCACTTTCGGCATCCATGCCCGCAGCCCCGAGACGGCCTATGGCTATATCCGCCGGGGCGAAGTGCTGACGGAGACGCCGGACTGCCTGCGGGTGGCGGGCTTCGTCGAGAAACCCGATGTGGCGACGGCCACGAAATATCTGGCTTCCGGCGAATATTTCTGGAACGCCGGCATGTTCCTGTTCCGCGCCGACCGCTTCCTCGCCGAGCTCGCCGAGTTCGAACCGGCGATCAAATCGGCGGTGGAGAAGTCGGTCGCGGGTGCCACGCGCGATCTCGATTTCATCCGCCTGGAGAAGGCGGCCTTTGCCGAGGCCCCGGCCATCTCCATCGACTATGCGGTGATGGAGAAGACCAGGCACGCGGCGGTGGTCCCGGTCGAGATGGGCTGGACCGATGTCGGCTCCTGGTCGGCCCTCTGGGACGTCACCGAGAAGGACGCCAACGGCAACGCGCTGATCGGCGATGTGGTCAGCGTCGATGTCAAGGACAGCTATATCCGCGGCGAGAGCCGGCTGGTGACGGCGATCGGCCTGGAGAACATCGTCCTGATCGAGACGGTGGACGCGGTCATGGCCGTCTCGCGCGACCGGGCCCAGGATCTGAAGCTCGTCATCGACAAGCTCTCGGCGGCGGGCCGGGACGAGCGGCTCTCCCACCGGCGGGTCTATCGCCCCTGGGGCACCTATGAGACCGTCGACATCGACCAGGGCTTTCAGGTGAAGCGCATCGTCGTCAATCCGGGGGCGCGGCTCTCGCTGCAGAAGCATGCCCATCGCGCCGAGCATTGGGTGGTGGTGCGCGGCATGGCGCGGGTCACCCGCGACCGCGAGGTGTTCGATCTCGTGGCCAACCAGTCGGCCTATATCCCCCTGGGGGCGGTGCACCGGCTCGAAAATCCCGGCAAGGAGCCGCTGCATCTGATCGAGGTCCAGTCGGGCGACTATCTGGGCGAGGACGATATCGTCCGCCTCGAGGACCATTACGGCCGCGCCTAGCCTGATCCCGCGCCCCTGACTCTTTCCCCCCTTTGGGGGAGGGCCCGGCATGCTTCGCCGGCAAGGCAGGTTCCACGGGCGCGCCTTTGACTTTGGGGGCCGCGGCGGGGATGATCGCGCCATTCTTTCACAGTGGCGCCCCACCGAAATCCGAGAAGGTGCCGAGCCAGACGAGGAAGCGCATGACCCTGCGTAGCAACTCCGCCGCCGCCCGCGATGTCGCCTTTCACCTGCATGCCTATACCAACGCCAAGAAGCACGAGGCCGAGGGCTCGCTGGTGCTGAGCACCGGCAAGGGCATCTATGTCTATGACGAGAACGGCAAGGCCTATCTGGAGGG
>DATBBO010000730.1:0-27381 GCA_036270995.1 Dongiaceae bacterium
ATCCGCACGATGATGAACCATGCCACGACCGAGGTCTTCTTCGACAATGTCCCGGTGCCCGCGGAGAACCTGATCGGCGTGGAGGGCAAGGGCTTCCGCTACATCCTCTCGGGCATGAATGCCGAGCGCATACTGATCGCCGCCGAATGCATCGGAGATGCCCGGTGGTTCATCGACAAGGCCGCCGCCTATGCGAAGGACCGGGTGGTCTTCGGACGTCCCATCGGTCAGAATCAGGGCGTCCAGTTTCCCATCGCGCGGGCCTACGCGAATATGCGGGCGGCCGCACTGATGGTCGAGGAGGCCATCCGCCGCTACGAGACGGGCGCTGATTGCGGGGCGGAGGCGAACATGGCGAAGATGCTGGCGGCCGACGCGGCAAACGAGGCGGCAAATGTCTGCATCCAGACCCATGGCGGCTTCGGCTTCGCCGAGGAATACGACATCGAGCGCAAGTTTCGCGAGACCCGCCTCTATCAGGTGGCGCCGATCTCGACGAATCTCATTCTCTCCTATCTCGCCGAGCATGTTCTCGGCCTGCCGCGCTCCTATTGATCATGCCGTTGCCCGACGCTGCAGAGATGGAATTGCTGCGCGGCTGGATCGGCCGCAGCAGCGAGGCGGAGGATCTGATCACCCCGCGCCTGATCGGCGGCTTCCGTGCCACTTTCGCACCCTACCTCGCTCCGAGCGGCAAGGATGAGGCGCCGCTCGGCCTTCACTGGTGCCTGGCGCCGGATGCGGAGCCGATGGCCGGACTCGCTCCCGACGGTCATACCGCCAAGGGGAGCCTCCTGCCGCCGGTCTCCCTGCCGCGGCGCATGTGGGCGGGCGGCGAGCTCGAGCTGAGGGCGCCGCTCCGGCTCGGCGACAAGGTCCTCCGGCGCTCGACCATTGCCGATATCACGGCGAAACGGGGCCGCTCGGGCCCGCTCTGCTTCGTCACCTTGCGCAACGAGTTCTCGACCGCGCGCGGACTGGTGCTCAGCGAGCGCCATGACATCGTCTATCGCGATTCTCCGGCCCCGGGCTCGCCTCCGTCCTCTGCGGCGCGGTCCGAGCAATCGCGGGCCGAGCGATCCTGGCGCGTGCCGGCCTCGCCGGTGCTGCTCTTCCGCTATTCGGCGCTGACCTTCAACGGGCACCGCATCCACTACGATGAGCCCTATGCCACCGGGGCCGAGGGCTATCCCGGCCTCGTCGTTCATGGCCCCCTGCAGGCGACTCTCCTGCTGAATCTCACCGCCACGGCCGGTGCGGCGATGCCGTTCCGCTTCCGCTACCGCGCCTTGTCGGCTCTCATCGCTGGCCCGGCCTTCGAGGTCCAGGCACGCCGCGGCGAAGGGAGTATCGAAGGCTGGACGCGGAACGCCGGCGGTGTCATCTGTATGGAGGCGACGGCAATACCACTGGCATAAGGGACGTCACAAACACTCGTGGCGCTTCGGTATCGGCTGAGATGCGAGGATATTAAAGGTCACGGCCGGTGCCGTGGCCGATGCGGCAAAGTTCCTCCAGACAGGGTCTATCGCACTCTGTGGGATCAATGACGGGGGAGACCATGCCTTCCACCAGCCCACTCCGCCGCGTGACGATCATATCCTTGATGATTTCCGCCGTGACGCTCGCAGGGTGCGTCGTCCCCCGCAGCGACTACGAAGATCTCCAGACCCAGAACCAGCAGCTCCAGGGTCAGGTTAAACAGCTCCAGACGCAGAATCAGCAGCTGCAGCAGCAGGTCTCGGCGCAGTCGGCGCAGATTTGCCGGCTGCAGGGCGCGATCAAGTATACCGTCAACAGCGATCTGCTGTTCCCCTCGGGCAGCTACCAGATGAGCGCCCAGGGCAAGCAGATCATCGGCCGGCTCGCCTCGCAGCTGGCACCGTTCCAGCAAAACAAGCTGGTCGTGAACGGCTATACCGACAACGCGCCGATCGGCGCTCAGCTGCGCCGCCAGGGCATCGATTCGAACCAGGTACTGTCGGAAAAGCGCGCCGACAGCGTGATGCAATACCTGATCTCGCAGGGCGTGAAGGAGGACATGATCTCGGCCCAAGGACATGGCGAGGAGGATCCGGTGGCTACGAACGATACGGCGCAAGGCCGGGCCCAGAACCGCCGCGTGGAGCTGACCTTGGCGAATTCGGGATGCAGCGGCTAAGCAGAGAGTAGAGCCGGGCGGCCGCGGACAACTCGCGGCCGCGAGGGGGAAGCGATGAGCGGGCCGCGCAGCGAGCTGGCTTGCTGGATGTTGCTATGTGCCATCCTCCTGGCCGCGGTGACCAGCGGTGCGGCGCGCGCCGAAGACCCCGCGCCGCCCTCCCCTTGGAGCTTTCAAGTCGTCCCCTATCTGTGGCTCGCCGGCATCGGCGGCGACATCAGCGGCCCGCGCGAGTCCGTCAGCGTCAATGCTGGCATAGGCGATGTCCTGAGCCATCTCGATGGCGGGCTGATGCTGGTGGGCGAGGCGCATTACCGGCAATGGTTTCTGTTCGGGGATTTCGACTATGCGAGGCTCTCAGCTGCTGGCGGCTGGGGGCCCATATTCGGGACGCCTTCTGCGACCCTGACCGAATACATGTTCACGGTGAATGGCGGCTATCGCTTCCTTGATATGCCCTCGATCAAAGCCGACGCCATGATAGGCACCCGGATCTTCTCCTTCGACACGAGTCTCGGCACCAGCGGCGGGCTTGTCCTGCCGCCCCTCTCCGATTCCGCCACCATCACCTGGGCCGATCCGATCGTCGCCGGCCGCGTCATTCTGCCCTTCGATGACGGCAAGGCCCCCTGGTTTGCCACCGTGTATGGTGATGTCGGCGGTGGTCCGAACAGCGACCTGACCTGGCAGTTCTTCGGCGGGCTCGGCTACGACTTCAACAAGGCCATCGCCGGCTTCGCGGGCTATCGCTATCTGGAGATCCAGCATTCCACCGGAAGCTACAGCTTCAGACTCAACCAGCAGGGTCCAATGATGGGGGTCATCTTCCGGTTCTGAGCACCCAGGATTCCACCGCGGTCACTGTCACGGCACCAACACCGTCGAGCATATCTGGCCGGGCTCGGTCTCTAGTCCGTTTCCGGCGGTCCTGCGAGGGGATGATCGCTCTAGCGATCGAAGGTGCCTCTCGCCTGATAGTGCTCTCAATGGGTCGCCAGATAGGCATCCCGCAAGATGTTGGCCTCGAGCTCCACTTCCTGCAGTCGATTCTTGACCACGTCGCCGATGCTGACGATCCCGCAAAGTCGCCCGTTCTCGACCACGACCAGATGGCGCATCCGGGTATTCGTCATCTTGGCCATCACCTCCTGAACGCTGTCCCGGAGGGTGCAGGTCGTCATGCCGGGTGCCATGAGATCCTCGGCGGTCATGTCGAGGACAGCGGCGCCATGCGCCGTCAAGCCTCTGACAATGTCGCGCTCCGACAGGATTCCGAGCGCCGTCCGGTCGTCGCGGCTGACCACCACGGCACCGATATGCTCCAGCATCATGCGACCGATGGCCACCCGGATCGACGCCTGCGGCGCCACGGTGACCACGCGACTGCCTTTGCTTTGCAGAATGGTTTCGACCTTCATGGCCTATTTCCCGGGCAATGGGACTGCGGATCCGCCGCCTCTACTCCTCGACGGACGGCGTACTGAAAATAGCCTGTGGCGAAACCGCAGTTTACCAGCTTTTCGACAGAGGTGGCGACGTATTCGGCGCGGTGGTTCTGACAGGTCATTGCTGCCTGCAGGCTGTGATCGATCCGCTTGCTTCCTAATATACATATCGTAGGACGATATAAATTCAATGGACGGCGGAATGGGAAAATCGATGGGCAACGTTGACCGACGCGCAGCGCCGGTGCGAAGCTGTCTTGCATTGAGTGCGACCCCAGCCGGCACGGTTCCCGGCACTGGGGGTATGTCCGGCTGCAAGCGCTTGAAACCCTTATCCGTCGGCCGTAGCGGCCCTCGGGGCTGCTCCCCGCTCGAAGCCTAGGGAGAAAGCCGATGACACGGCGTCTTCGCCTGACCCTGCTGTTATCCGCCCTCGCGCTGGTGGTTCTTCTGTCGGCGCGGGCTGAGGCTGCCACGCAGATTCTCGGGCTCGTCGCCAGCAACGATGTCCCCACGCCGCTGCGCTGCGAGGGCGGCGTTTGCCGGGGCTTCGTCAACAGCTTCTGTCTGCAATGGGAACGCCCGGCACCCGCTCTCGATAGCGAGTATCAGCTTGCACCAGGCGGCGGGCTCACGGTCATCGCCAGACGCGCCGACGGCAGCGAGGTCCGACTTTCTGGTAAGGGCCTGGTCACGATACGGGGGGATGCGCGCTTTACTTCGGTCACCATCTCCTTGCCTGAGGCCAGGCTTCGAGACTTGGGCGCGGTGTCATCGGCGATCGAGATCGCGCCCCTCACCTCGATCCTGCCGGTGGGCTCGGCCGACGACCCCGATCCGCAGAGCCCGGAGGACGTCGCTCAGGCGATTGGGCCCACGCGCCGCCTTGCGGCTGCGATTTTTGAGGGATCCGGTGAAGACTCCGACGCCGCGAAACTGATAGGGCTGCTGATCAATGCACTACCGCCAGACGGCGGGCGCCAGAAAGTGGCCCTCGGCGATCTCTTTCGCCAGGTTGCCGCAACTGTGGGTCGTGGAAGAATCGGCCTGGAGGGCTTTGCTGCTGCAGAGCGTATCGCGAAAGGCTGCGAATCCTTTCCGCCGAACAGCGCTGCGCTCGGGTTCTGCCTTGAGGCGCAGCAAGCGGGCTTGCTGGGTACGCTCAACCAGCAGCTCTGGGAGGCCGCCGGCGGAAGTTGACGAGTTGGTCGTCGCTTGCCGCGCATATCCGGATCCTGCGATGGATCCGCGCGAGGCAAGCTGTCAGAGCCCGTCCTTCATGCGCTGGGCGATGGCCGATTCGAGCGCGCCCCCTTCGCCTTCCAGCCCCTCGATCACGCCGCGCCGGTCGACCTCCGGTCGATTCTGGCTGAGCTTCCATTTGCCTTCGAGCCGGTCGATGGGAAGGCGGAAGCCGATGATGCCTCGAAGCTGCGCCTGGATGTAATCCTCGGGTGCGTCGCTCACCGCCCAGGGCTTCTCCCGGCGGCCCTCATGGCGCTGGGTCAGGCTCGTCACGATGGCGCGCAGGCGCTCCGCATCCTCGAAGAACTCGACCCGGCCATAGGCATGGATGGCGAGATAGTTCCAGGTCGGCACCACCTTCCCCGTCTCCCGCTTGGTCGCATACCAGTTGGGCGATACATAGGCGTCGGGGCCCAGGAATATGGCGAGCGCCGGCGTTTCCGTCGCCGCCCGGCGCCACTGCGGATTGGCCCGCGCCACATGGCCGCGGATGACGCCGAAAGGCCCCTCCCCTTCATCCAGCAGGATCGGCACATGGCTCGCCTCCAGGCCCTCGCTCCCCAGGGTCACGAGGGTGGCGAGCCGCGTCTCGCGGATCGCCCGGTGCAGGGCGGCCTTGTCATCTTCGACGAAATGAGGCGGCACATACATGAGCGTCCTCCCGTTAGCTCAGGACCGGCTCCAGCCGGTCCATGGCCTGGGTGAGCTTCCTCGCGCTGGCGGCGAAGCAGAGGCGCAGATACCCTTCCCCGCCGGCCCCGAAGGCCACGCCGGGCGCCAGCCCGACCCCGACCTCGTCCACGAGCCGGAGCGCCAGCTTGTGGGAATCCGCCTCGCCTTCGACCTGGAACATCAGATACATCGAGGCCTCCGAGCGGGTCAGCTTCACCCGGCGCATGCCCCCCAGACGCTGGGTCACCAGATCGCGGCTGGCGCGATAGCGGGTTACCTGATCGGCGACGAAGTCTTCGCCCCGGTCGAGAGCGGCGATGGCGGCGCGCTGGAGGAAAGCTTGACCGCCGCTGGTGTTGAACTCCAGAAGCTTGTCCAGCATCCCTGCCATGCCCAGGGGCATCACCATCCAGCCGAGGCGCCAGCCGGTCATCGCCCATGTCTTGGAGAAGCTGTTGACGACGAGCACCGGGTCGGTCGGCCGGGCGAATTGCAGTGCCGAAGGCGCCACGATGCGGTCATAGACCAGCCGGTTATAGACCTCGTCGGCGATGAACCAGATGTTCTTGTCGCGGCAAAAATCGATAACGGTCCGTAGCTCCTCCTCCGACATCGTCCAACCGGTCGGATTGCCCGGGCTCGCGGCATAGATCACCCGGGTGCGAGCATCGACCGCGGCGAAGAGCTTGTCGAGATCGAGATGCCAGCCACTGCCATTGTTGTCGAGGGCGATCATACGCACCTCGCCGCCCATGATCTCCGCCGTGGCGAAGATGTTGGGCCAGACCGGGCTGACCGCGACCATGTTGTCGCCGGCATCGATGGCAATCTCCATTGCCACCATCATCGCATTCATGCCCGCGGAGGTGACGGCGATGCGCTCATCGGCGATCTCCACGCCCCAATGGCGCAAGTGATAGCGGGCCAGCGCGCCTCGCAGGTCGGGGATGCCGCGCTTGTGGGTATAGAATGTCTCGCCGGCGAGCATCGCCTGATAGGCTGCATCGGCGATGAACTTCGGCGTCGGAAGATCACCCTCGCCCACGGCCAGCATGACGAGATCGGGCCGTGCCAGGCCGTGCTGCCAGACGTCGACGATCTTGGAATCCTCGAGCTCAATGATATCGGGTCGGATAGGGAGGGTCATGCAGCCAAGGGCTTTCGTTTCGGGGGCTTTCTTCGCAAGGGACGTCGGACCAGAACCAGGACATTGCCCAGCAATACCAGAGCCACGCCCAGGGCCGCCACCGGCGTCCAGCGATAGCCCTCCAGCCAGGTGGAAAGGGCGAGCGCGACGATGGGAAACAGCACCGAGGAGTAGGCCGCCTTGTCGGCGCCGATACGCTGCACCAGGGTGAGGAAGCAGCCGAAGCCGATCACCGAGGCGAAGAGGGCGAGATAGATCAGGGCTGCGCTGTAGACCCAGCGCGGGTCGTAGATGAGGGGCTCACCCTGGGCCAAGGCGATGACGAGGGAGCAGAGCGCGCCATAGGCCATGCCGATGGCGTTGCTCTCGATCACCGGGATGGCGGCCCGCTTGTGGCGCACCGAAACCATGTTGCCGAGAGAGGCCGAGGCGGTGGCAACCAGCGAGAGGGCAAGGCCGATGCCGGCGCGGCTGTGCAGGCCGAAGCCCGCGATCTCAGGCCAGAAGACGAGGCCGAGCCCGGCAAGTCCCAGCAATGCGCCGATGAAAACCCGCGCCTCGACGGTGGTGCGGAAGAAGAGGGCGCCATTGGCGATGTTCATCAGGGTGATGGTGGAGAAGCAGATCGCCATCAGCCCGCTCGGCATGTCGAAGCTCGCCCGGTAGAACAGGATGTAGTTGAGCGAGAAGAGGCAGACGCCCTGCGCCGCCATGAAGAGGTGGTCAGCGAAGCGGTAGCGCAGGCGCCGGCCGGTCGCCAGGCAGAAGACAATCAGCATGGCCGCGGCCAGCAGGAAGCGATAGGCGATGGAGATCTCCACCGGCACCACGCCCGTCTGCAGCGTGATGGCGAACCAGGACGTCCCCCAGATCAGGACGGTGAGGCCGTAGAGGAGGAAGGTGGGCACGCGATCACACCTTGCTTTGCGTGCGCCTTTCTAGCCCGCTCCGCGCCGCTCGCGCCAGCCTCGCCCCCGCAGCCCAGCCATGCAGGGGGTGGGAAAATGTCTCGATACAACCGGGCAGATCCCCCTGCCGCTGTCCCATGCCCTGGATCCCCTTCGGTGGGGATGACGAAACAGAGAGACTTATCCCCGTGCGGCGTCCTCGGCGAGGCGTTCGGCCAATGCGCGCGTTGATTCCGCCGGCACATTGGCGAAGGCAAGGCGCAGATAGGATTCCTGCCCGGGCCCGAAGATGCTGCCCGGGATCGCCAGGATGTTCTGCTCATCCGCCAGCCGGCGCGCGACCTGGGTTGCGCTCCGTCCCTCGAAGGGATGCGCGATATAGGCGAAATAGGCCCCGGCGCTGACGAGGCGGTAGCGCAGATCGTTGCGCGCCATGGCCTTGCGCAGGGCCTCCAGCCGCCCGCGCATCAGCGCCCGGTTGGTCTCCCGCCATTCGCCCAGCTGGTCGATGCCGTAGAGGGCGGCGAGCTGGGCGATGCGCGGCGCGCAGATCTGCACGGTATCCATGGCCTTGGCGATCTCGGTGCTGAGCGACGACCCGGTGATGATCGAGCCGACGCGATAGCCGCTGAGGCAATAGGCCTTGGAGAAGCTGTAGAGCTGCACCAGAGTGTCGCGCCAGCCCTGCTCCAGGAAGAGCCCGTGCGGAGCGTCGTCCGTCGGCATGAAATCGCGATAGGTCTCGTCGAGGATCAGCGCAATGTCGTGGCGGCGGGCCAGCTTGTAGAACTCTGCGATCACCTCTGCCGGAAACACGGCGCCCGTCGGGTTGTTGGGGCTGACCAGCACGATGGCCCGGGTCCTGGGGCTGATCATTGCGGCCGCTTCGGCCGGGTCGGGCACGCCGCCGCGCTCCGGCCGGAAGGGCAGGTGGCGGGCGCCGATGCCCTGCATGTCGAGCCACATCTGGTGATTGAAATAGTAGGGCACGGGCAAGATTATCTCGTCGCCCGCCCGGGCGAGGGCCAGAAGCGTCAGGCAGAAGGCCTGGTTGCAGCCGGCGGTGATCGTGACGTCGGCGGCGGCGATATCCGCATTGTAGAACCGCCCGACATCGCGGGCGAGCGCGGCGCGCAGTCCCGGAAGGCCGGGGACGTCGGTATAGGGCGCGCTTGTCGGATCGCCGATGATCGCCGCGAGATGGTCCGTCAGCGGCTTGGGCGGCGGATAGCCTGGAATGGCCTGGGCCACGTCGATGAGGGGCTTCTCCGCAGGGAACTGCCGGCCCACGACCCAGCCATGGACCTCGGGGATCGGCGGCGGTGCGACGGCGGTGAGCAGGGGGTTGAGTGCAAGTTTCATGGGGGAGATGCACCAGAATGACGGGAAAGGGCGGCCAGGTCCGGAAAGGGCCCAGCGCCGTCCGGGGGCCTGGGCCGCGGGGCCTCGGGGGTGATCACTCCAGAAGCTCCTTCCGGTCGCGATAGAACTCGAGAGCCTCGGGGTTCGCCAGGGCCTCGCGATTCTTCACCGGCTGGCCATGTACCACATTGCGGACCGCGAGTTCGACGATCTTGCCGCTCTTGGTGCGCGGGATATCGGCAACCTCCAGGATCTTCGCCGGCACATGGCGCGGCGTGGTGTTGCGGCGGATCTGGGCCGCGATCTTCTTCTTCAGCTCCTCGTTCAGGGCATGGCTTTTCTGCAGCCGGACGAAGAGCACGACCCGCACATCGCCTTGCCAGTCCTGGCCGATGACGATGCTCTCGGCGATCTCGGGCAGCTGCTCCACCTGGCGATAGATCTCCGCGGTGCCGATGCGCACGCCGCCGGGATTCAGCACCGCATCGGAGCGGCCATAGATGATCATGCCGCCATGCTGGGTGAGCTCGACATAGTCCCCATGGCACCAGACATCGGGGAAGCGGGCGAAATAGGCGTTGAAGTATTTCTGCCCATCCGGGTCGCTCCAGAACCCCACGGGCATGGAGGGGAAGGGCGCCGCGCAGACGAGCTCGCCCTTCTCGCCTACCACCGGCTTGCCTTCGTCGTCCCAGACCTCGACCTTGAGGCCGAGGCCGCGGCACTGAATCTCGCCGCGCCAGACCGGACCCGTGGGGTCGCCGAGCACGAAGCAGGAGACGATGTCGGTGCCGCCGGAGATCGAGGAGAGGCAGAGATCGCCTTTGATGCTGGCATAGACATAATCGAAACTCTCCGGCACCAGCGGCGAGCCGGTGGAGGCGAGCGTGCGCAGCGGCACGAGGTCATGGGTGACCCTGGGCTTCAGCTCCGCCTTGTCGCAGGCATCGATGAACTTCGCCGAAGTGCCGAAGAAGGTGCAGCGCTCGGCTTGCGCGAAATCGAAGAGTGCATTGCCGTCGGGATGGAAGGGCGAGCCGTCATAAAGCAGCAGCGTCGCCCCCGCGGCGAGGCCGGAGACCAGCCAGTTCCACATCATCCAGCCGCAGGTCGTGAAGTAAAATTGCCGGTCGCCGCTCCTGATGTCGCTGTGGAGGATATGCTCCTTCAGATGCTGGAGCAGCGTGCCGCCTTGGCCGTGCACGATGCATTTCGGCACGCCGGTCGTGCCCGAGGAGTACATGATGAAGAGCGGATGGTTGAAGGGGAGGCGTGCGAAGTCGATCGTGCCGGCGGGGTAGGGGGCGATGAAATCATGAAGCCGCGCGGCCTTGGGCAGCTTCGCGAGGTCGGGCATCTCGGCCAGATAGGGCAGCACGACCACCCGCTCGACGCTCGGAAGCTGGGCCAGGCAGTCGCCGACCCGCCCCAGTGAATCGAAGCTCTTGCCGCCATACCAATAGCCGTCGGCGGTGATCAGCAGCTTGGGCGCGATTTGGCCGAAGCGGTCGAGAACGCCTTGCACGCCGAAATCCGGCGAGCATGAGGACCAGATGGCCCCCAGGCTCGATGTCGCCAGCATGCCGGCGATGGTCTCGGGCATGTTGGGAACGAAGCCCGCCACCCGGTCGCCCGGGCCGATGCCGGCGGCCTTCATCGCCTGGGCGAGGCGCGAGACCAGGTCATGGAGCTGGCGGTGGGAGAGGCGGCGCCTGACCTTGTCCTCGCCCCAGAAGACAAGGGCATCCGCATCGTCGCGCCGGCGCAGCAGGTTCTCGGCGTAGTTGAGCCGCGCCTCTGGAAAGAAATGCGCCCCCGGCATCTTGCCCGGATTCTCGATGCCGGTCCGCCCCGGACCCTCGCCGATCACGCCGCCGAAATCCCACATGGCACGCCAGAAGGCCTCGGCCTCGGCGACGGACCAGCGGTAGAGAGAGGCCATGTCCTTCTGGCCTACCTGGCGGCAGAAGCGGGTGAGATTGGCGGCGGCGATGCGCTCGGCCGATGGTCGCCACAGCGGTTCGGTCATGGTTCGATCCGTCTCTCGGCCCCTCTCTCGCCGGCAGATGAAATAGGGCCGGCACGCCGCTGGCAAGCGCCTTCCGCGTCGCGCTATGCTGGCCTCAGGGGAAGCGCTGGGCATGAAGGTCTTCGTCAGGGCGGGGCAGGGCGGCGAGTTCGTCCAGGCGGTTTTGTGGATGCTTGGGTCGGGCCTCTTCTTCTCCTGCCTCAACGCCCAGATCCGCTACCTGACCGAAACCATGCATCCCCTGGAGATCACCTTCTTCCGCAATCTCTTCGGGCTGGTCTTCATGCTGCCCTGGCTCTTGCGCTCCGGCCTCGCCGGGCTTCGGACGGGCCGCCTCAAGCTCTATTTCTGGCGCACCGCCGTGGGGCTCAGCTCCATGATGATGTCCTTCTCAGCGCTCGCTTTGCTGCCGCTCTCCCTGGCGGTGGCGCTCAGCTTCACCGCCCCTCTCTTCACCACCATGGGGGCCGCCCTCGTTCTTGGCGAGAAGGTCCGGATCCGGCGCTGGAGCGCCACGATCCTGGGATTCTGTGGCGTGCTGATCATCGTCCGGCCGGGGGCCGCCTCGTTCAATATCGGCATGCTGTTGATGATCGGCTCCTCCGCCCTCAACGCTGCCACCACCCTGATGGTGAAGCATCTCTCGCGCACGGAACCGGCCAACGCAATCGTCACCTATATGGTGCTGCTGATGACGCCCATGTCGCTGGCGCCGGCGCTCTTCGTCTGGCAGATGCCGCCGGTCTCGATCTGGCTCTTTCTCGTCGGCATGGGCTTCGCCGGCTCCCTCGGCCATCTCTGCTATGTGCGGGCGCTGCGCGGCGCGGAAGCCTCCGCCGTGCTGCCCTATGACTATGGCCGCATGATCTTCTCATCGCTCATCGGCTATTTCGCCTTCGCCGAGATCCCCGACCGCTGGACCTGGATCGGCTCGGCCATCATCGCCGGCTCCGCCATCTACATCGCGCGCCGCGAATCCCAGCTCGCGAAGCGGGCTCGGGTGAAAGCATGAAGAGGGATTCGCGGCACGCCTACGCGCCCGCGATCCGTTCGATGGCCTGGCGGGCGCGGTTGCGATGGTGGTCCTTGATATGGGGCAGAATGCTGCGGATAGCGGCGCCGAGCACTGCAGCATCGTCGGTGAAGCCGAGCCCGACGATCCAGTCGGGAATCACGTCGATAGGCAGGATGAAATAGGCAATGGCGCCATAGAGCACGGCGCGGGCCCGCAGCGGCATCGCCGGGTCGATGGCGCAGTAATAGGCGGCGAGAAGCTGGTCGGCGAAGGGGATGCGCCGGGCATGGCGGCGGAGCTTGCGCCAGAACTCGCGCTCCGTCGTCGCCTGGTCCCGGTTCAGCTTCTCGATCTCGGGAACCGTCAGCTCGCGGCTGGTCATGGCGCTTACTTGGGCCCGGGCGCCCGGCTTCGCAAGGTCCCGCCCGTCTGCTAAGAAAGCCGCCCCTTTCACAGAGGAGCGGAGCATGGAGATCAAGGGCGAGGCGGCCATCGTCACCGGCGGCGGCTCGGGCATCGGCGCCGATGTGGCGCGCCATCTGGCACGGGCCGGGGCGAAGGTCGCGGTCCTCGACCTCAACCGCGAGGCTGCCGAGACCGTCGCCAATGAGATCGGCGGGCTTGCCCTCGAATGCGATGTCGCGAGCGCGACCAGCGCCGAGGCCGCGGTCGCCGCCGCCACCAAGGCCCATGGCGCGGCCCGGATCCTGGTCAATGTCGCGGGCATCCTCATTCCCGGTCGCATCCTCGGCAAGGAAGGCCCGCTGCCGCTGGAGAGGTTCAGCAAGGTGATCGAGGTCAATCTGATCGGGACCTTCAACATGATGCGGCTCGCCGCCGCCGAGATGGCGAAGCTCCCGGCGCTCGCCGATGGCGAGCGCGGCGTCATCGTCTCCACATCCTCGGTCGCCGCCTATGAGGGTCAGATCGGCCAGGCCGCCTACGCCGCTTCCAAGGCCGGGATCGTCGGCCTCACCTTGCCGGCGGCGCGCGACCTCGCCCGCAGCGGCATCCGCGTCAACGCGATCGCGCCCGGCCTGATCGCCACGCCGATGATGCTGACCCTGCCGCCTGATATCCAGAAGGCGCTGGGCGAGTCCGTGCCCTTCCCGCAGCGCCTGGGCCATGCCCACGAGGTCTCGCGCCTCGTGCTGCATATCATCGAGAACGGGCTCATCAATGGCGAGGTGATCCGCCTCGACGGTGCGCTCCGCCTGGCGCCCAAATAAGGACTATTTCCGGCGGCTCTCCCGCGAGAGCTGCCACTTGACCTCGAGGCCGGCCCCGGACAGCTCGCCGGTCACCATCACCTGCTGGCTGCGGCGGCGCTCGCCGGGCCGCCCCAGATAGATGCTCTCGGCAAGCGCAACCTCGCCGGGCGCACCGCCGATGGTGCCGCCCACCACCTGGCAGCGCAGCCGGAAGCCGGCGCCGCTGGGCAGGCGCAGCAGCACCGCCTGCCTGTCCTGGGCGAGGCTTGCGTTCACGGCGGGATGCAAATGGAAGCTGAGCGTGAAGCGCTTGCCGCCGCTGCCTTCGAGCCGGTCATGGCCGCGCAGATCGGCACCGTCGGCGCTGAGATAGAGCCGGCGGTGATGGACGAGGCCGTAATTCGGCTGATAGCCGTCATGGCTGGTCTCGAGCCAGAGATTGCCTTCCGCCTCCTCGCGCCGAGCGACCACCTCCATGGGCGGGCGCGCCAGGCCATGGCCGTCGGACATGAGGGCGCTGCTGTTGGTATCGTCGACCGTTACGGTCGAATGGGCCGCGGTCGCCCGCTGGGCCAGCAGCCAGTCGCCCTCGGCCGGCTGTGCGCCGCAATTGACGATGACCCGCTCCTTGCCGTGGTAGAACTCGAAGCTGAGGGTGCCGGCATGGGCATGGGAATCGAGGCCCGGAGGCGGCGGGCGTCCGGCATCGACCAGAACCACAGATGAGCCCGCGGCGAGGCGCTGAAAGCCGCTCTGGGGCGCGCTCGCCAGGGGCTTGGCCTTGGCATCGGCCCGGAGCAGAGTGAGATCGACCGCGCCGGCCGGCCCCTCATCGCTGTCGTTGAAGAGAGCAAGCCCGCCATCGCCGGCCTGGAGCATGCGCAGCACCGGCGCCATGCGCGCGATGGCGAGGACGAGCTCGTTGGGCACGGGACGCCCGCTGGCCTCCAGCGCGATGCGCAGATCGCAGAGGTCGCGGAGCACCGCGAGCTGCACAGCGGGGCTTCGCTCGACATGGCCGCCATCCGCCAGGAGCTGATGGGGCAGGGTCCGGGCGAGCTGCTTCAGCCCGGCCGCCAGCATCCCTTCATGCCCGAGCGCGAGGGCGCCGAGGATCAGGCCCTTGACGGCGGCGAGCAACGCCTGGCCCGCGAGCCCCGCCGGCAAGGCATGGGCGAGATGGCGGGTCTGGCGTTCGACCGCCTCGCCGATCTTCAGCGCGAGGGCCGCATCGCCGCCGGCAGCCAGAAGGAGGGGCTGGGCGAGCCAGGCGGAAAGGCGCCGGCCGACGACATCGGGCCGCCAGGCGAGCGCCTCCCAACGTGGATTCTCCGCCAGCCAGCGTTCCATGAAGGCCAGCGCCACCGGTGTCGCCGGCGCTCCCAGGGCCATGAGGTCGGCGAGCCAGGCGAAGCTGTTGAAGGCGATGCGCCAGTCCTCCTCGGCGCCGATGGGCCGGCCGAGCGGCACGGGCTCGCGGATCGTCTGATGGCCGAGGTGGAAGCTGCCGGTGGCGATCTCCCGCCCGCGGGCGGGATCCGCCGGCCAGGAATCGGCGGGGAGCGCCGTCAGCTTCGGCGCGTGCCGGCCGAGCAGCAGGCGGTCGTAAAGGCTGCCGGCGAAGATCGGCAGCTTCGCCCGGTAGAGGATGCGTCCGCGCAGCATGCCGGGGGGCAAATCGAGCAGACGGCGATAGCGGCGCCGCCAGGTGCCTTTCATCGGGCTGCCCAACTCGCGCGGCATCTCAGGCAGGCTGACGCAGGCGCCGGATGTTCTCGGCATAGGCCGCCGGTCCGCCGGTGAAGGTTGCCGTGCCGGCGACCAGCACATCGGCCCCCGCGGCTACCACCCGGGGTGCCGTCTCGGCATTGATTCCGCCATCGACCTCGAGCTCGATCGGCCGGCCGCTCCCATCGATGCGCCTACGGAGCTCGGCGATCTTCTCGAGCTGGGCAGGAATGAAGCTCTGGCCGCCGAAGCCCGGATTGACGCTCATCACCAGCACGAGGTCGATATCGTCCCAGACATGCTCGATCGCCGAGATGGGCGTTGCGGGATTCAAGGACACGCCCGCCTTCTTGCCCTGATGCTTGACGAGCTGGAGGGAGCGGTGGAGATGTGGGCCCGCCTCGGCATGGACGGTGATGATGTCGGCGCCGGCATTGGCGAAATCGGGGATGTAGGGGTCGACCGGCGCGATCATCAGATGCACATCGAAAGGCAGCGCGCTGTGCGGGCGCAGCGCCTTCACCACCACCGGGCCGATGGTGAGATTGGGCACGAAATGCCCGTCCATCACATCGACATGGATGTAGTCGGCGCCAGCCGCGGTGACGGCACGCAGCTCCTCACCCAGCCGGGCGAAGTCGGCCGAGAGAATCGAGGGCGCGATTCGCAGTGCTCGAGGCATGGCGCCCTTGGTAACAGCTTGATTCGTGCTTGAGAAGCCTGGGGGAGAAGCCTGGGGAGAAGCCCGGGGCGATCAGACCCGCCGGAGCCGGCAGGCGTAGAACCCGTCCATCCCGCCGGAAGCGGCCAGATGGCTGGGCAGGCTCCGCAGCTCGCCCTCCGGGGTCAAGAGCTCGGCCAGGCCGCCGATCTCCCCGCGCCCGATGGGAAATCGGGCCACCGGCGCGCCCCGGGCCAGCAACGCTGCGATCCGCGCCCGGCCCTCCTCGGGCTGGAGCGAGCAGGTGGCATAGACGATCACGCCGTCCGGCGCCGTCATGGCGACCGCGTTGTCGAGGAGCCGGTCCTGCAGCGCCGTCAGCTTGGGCAGGTCCTCGGGCCGCTTCAGCCAGGGCAGGTCGGGATGGCGCCGGATGGTGCCGGTGGCGGAGCAGGGGGCGTCCAGCAGCACCGCCTCAACAGGGGCGGCCGGCCGCCAGCTCGCCGCATCCGCCTCCACGATCTCGGCAGGAAGCCCGAGCCGGTCCAGATTCGCCCGGAGCCGACGCAGGCGCTGGGGCGAGCGGTCGACGGCGGTGACCGCGATGCCCGCGGCGGCGAGCTCGGCGGTCTTGCCGCCGGGAGCGGCGCAGAGGTCGATCGCCTCGGCCGGGCGCCCGAGGAGCTTTGCCGGCAAGGCCGCGGCGACGTCCTGCACCCACCAGGCCCCCTCGGCGAAACCGGGCAAGGCCTCGATCGCCCCGGAGGCATCGGAAAGGCGCAGCGTGCCCGTGGGCAGGATCTGCGCCCCCAGCCGCTCGGCCCAATCGCCCGCATCCGCCTTGACCGAGAGGTCCAGCGGCGCCTCCCTGAGATGGGCGGCGGCGATTGCGGCGGCGGTTGCCGGGCCATAGGCGGCGGTCCAGCTCTCGGCCAGCCAGGCGGGAACATTTCGCGCCGGATCGGTCGCTGTCCGCTCGCGGTCGAGCCGGCGCAACAGGGCATTGGCGAGGCCTTTGTATCCACCGCCGAGCGCGCCGAGCCCGGCCACAAGTACCACCGTCTCGCTGACGGCGGCATGGGGCGGAGTGCCCAGGAAGAGCAGCTGGCAGGCGCCAAGGCGGAGCGCATCGGCGACCGCGCTCGCCTTGGTCGGCAGGGGTGTCGCCAGGAGCGGTGCGATCGCCTGGTCGATCTCGCCCAGCCGGCGCAGGCAGGTGGCGGTCAGCATGCGGGCAAAGCCGCGATCGCGGGAATCGAGCTGTCCCAGCCCCTCATGAGCCGCCAGCGCCTCGTCCAGCGGCCGTTTCTGCCGCAGCACCGCCTGCAGCAGATCCAGCGCCACACTCCGTGCCGTGGGCTTCGCCACGGCTAGGGCTCGTCCGCTAGATCAACAGACCTCAGCCGCATTTCGCGACCTCGAACCAGCGAATGCCGAAGGCGCCGGGGTGGAGCAGCACGCAGACGCCATCGTCGATCTGCGTCGCCTCGTAGAGTCCGCGCGGCACCGATACGCTCTCGGCCTCCTTGCGTGGTCCCCAGGGCCCAAGGCGAAGGTCCCAGACCATCTGCCGGCTCACCTTGTGCATGGAGCGATCGTAGACGAAGGTCAGATAGAGCTTCGGGGAGGATCGGTCGAGCTGCTTGTTTGCCAGAACGACGCTGCCGTAGCTGTAAAAGCTCATGACAGGAACGAAGAGCAGGAGATAGAGCCAGAGCGGGAACTCCCGGTCCTCGCGCGTGAGACGGATCAGCATCGCCATGACGAAGGCGATCGCGGCCGCCGGCAGCAAGGGCTGCCACCGCTCCAGGAGCTGGACATCGATGACGGCCCGCAGACCGAGAACGCAGCCCGGCAGCATCAGGGGAACGTAGAGATCGGGCTTTCGTCCGCGCGCCGTAGCCACCAGCGCGAGCCAGGGCAGCAGCGCCAGCAATCCAACGACCAGCCGATAGGGACGCGGATCGTAGAGCGCCCAGGCCGCTGCGCCGACGGCGATGATCGTAAGCGCGTAAGCGAAGAGGACGCGTCCCAGTGAAATCACGAAAGAATGCGCGGTGCAGGAATCGCCATGAGCCAATTAGACCATGCTTTGGCGAGAAGCGCGAAGACGCGAAGAAACGGCCGCGGTCAACCCCAAGGGCCGCGGGGTGCGGGCTGGGCGGCCTGGCCTTGCTGGGCGGCCATCGCCTCGAGCCGGCGGATGCGCTCCTCGATGGGCGGGTGGGTGGCGAACAGGCTGCCGATGGAGCGCCGGTGCAACGGGTTGACGATGAACATATGGGCCGTGGCCGGATGGCCCTCGGCGGTGGGATTGTCCACGACCTGGGCGCCGCGCTCGAGCTTGCCCAGTGCGCTGGCGAGCCAGAGGGGATTGCCCGAGATCTCGGCTCCGGAACGATCGGCCTCGAACTCGCGGGTGCGGCTGATGGCGAGCTGGACCAGGGTCGCGGCCAGCGGGGCGAAGAGCATGATCAGGAGCCCGGCGATGGCACCGCCCCCGCCACCCTCGCGTCGGTCATTGCGCATGCCGCCGAAGAAGAAGGCGAAATTCGCCAGCATGCCGATGGCCCCGGCGATCACCGCCGTCATGGTCATGGTGAGCGTGTCGCGATGGCGGACATGGGAGAGCTCATGGGCAAGCACGCCCGCGACCTCCTCCGGTGTCAGCAGGCGCATCAGGCCCGTATTCACCGCGACTGCCGCATGCTCGGGATTGCGGCCCGTGGCGAAGGCATTGGGCTGGTCGTTCTCGATCATATAGACCTTGGGCATGGGCAGGCCGGCGCGCCGGGCGAGGTCGCGCACCAGCGCAAAGAGCCGCGGCGCGCTCGCCTCGTCGACCTCGCGGGCGCCGTACATCGACAGCACCATGCGGTCCGAATTCCAGTAGGCGAAGAGGTTCATCGCGAGCGCGATGACGAAGGCGATGATCATGCCCTGGCGCCCGGCGATGAGAGCACCGATGACGAGGAAGAGCCCGGTGAGCAGGGCCAGCAGCAGGAAGGTGCGCAGATAGGGCATGGCTTCTCTCCCGCTCTCTAGGTAAGAAACCCCGGGGAAGCGTCAAGTATTGTCCGAAAGCCCGCAGCCTGCCATATCACCATCATGACCGAGGAGAAGAAACCCGCCCCGCCTGCACCGCCCGCTCCGGCGAAGAAGCTTCCGGAGCGGCCCAAGGAGATCGGCGGCCCCAAGGGCCCCGAGCCCACCCGCTACGGCGATTGGGAGCATAACGGCCGCTGCACGGATTTCTGAGACGGCGAGGGCATCACTGTCATTCCGGCGAAAGCTGGAATCCATGGCAACCGGCGTGATCTGCGGCCCTGGATCCCGGCTTCCGCCGGGATGACGAAAGAACAGGGCCGCTACCCCCGGTTCATCCGGTTGTCGATCAGGTCCTGCACCACCGCGGGATCGGCCAGCGTCGAGATGTCGCCCAGATTGCCGTAATCGTTCTCGGCGATCTTGCGCAGGATACGGCGCATGATCTTGCCCGAGCGCGTCTTGGGCAGGCCCGGCGCCCATTGGATCAGGTCGGGCGCGGCGATGGGGCCGATCTCCTTGCGTACCCACTGGTTCAGCTCGCGGCGCAGCGTCTCGCTCGCGCTCACCCCGGCCTTGAGCGTGACATAGGCATAGATGCCCTGGCCCTTGATGTCGTGGGGATAGCCCACCACCGCGGCCTCGGCGACCTGCTTATGGGCGACCAGCGCGCTCTCCACCTCCGCCGTGCCCATGCGATGGCCCGAGACGTTGATGACGTCGTCGACGCGCCCGGTGATCCAGTAATAGCCGTCGCGATCCCGCCGGCAGCCATCGCCGGTGAAGTAGCGCCCGGGATAGGCTGCGAAATAGGTCTCGAAGAAGCGCTGATGGTCGCCATAGACCGTGCGCATCTGTCCGGGCCAGGAATCGGCGATGCAGAGATTGCCCGAGGCCTCGCCTTCGAGCTGATGGCCGTCGGCATCGACGATGACCGGCCGGATGCCGGGAAGGGGGCGCGTCGCCGAGCCCGGCTTCAGCCGCGTGGCGCCGGGCAGGGGCGAGATCAGGATGCCGCCGGTCTCCGTCTGCCACCAGGTGTCGACGATGGGGCAGCGCCCCTCGCCGACGACATGATGGTACCAGAGCCAGGCCTCGGGATTGATGGGCTCGCCCACCGAGCCCAGCAGGCGCAGCGATTCGCGCCGGGTGCGCTTCACCGGCGCTTCGCCCTCGCGCATCAGGGCGCGGATCGCCGTGGGCGCGGTATAGAAGATGTTGACCTTGTGCTTGTCGCAGACCTGCCAGAAGCGCGAGGAATCCGGATAGTTCGGCACGCCCTCGAACATGAGCGTGGTGGCGCCGTTGGCGAGCGGGCCGTAGACGATATAGCTGTGGCCGGTCACCCAGCCGACATCGGCAGTGCACCAGTAGATATCGCCATCGTGATAGTCGAAGACGTTCTGATGAGTCCAGGCGGCATAGGCGAGATAGCCGGCGCTCGTATGGAGCACGCCCTTGGGCTTCCCCGTGGAGCCGGAGGTATAGAGTATGAAAAGGGGATCCTCAGCCTGCATCTCCTCCGGCGGGCAGTCGGGCAGGGCCTTGGCGACGGCCTCGTGGTACCAGACGTCGCGGCCGTCGACCCAGCTGATCTGACCGCCGGTGCGCCGCACCACGAAGCAGGTCTTGACCGAGGGGCAGCGGGCGAGCGCCTCGTCGGCATTGGCCTTCAGCGGAATCTTGCGCCCGCCGCGCACGCCCTCATCGGCGGTGATGAGGCAGTTGGAATCGCAGTCCTGGATGCGGCCCACCAGGCTCTCCGGCGAGAATCCGCCGAAGACGACGCTGTGGATCGCCCCGATGCGCGCGCAGGCCAGCATGGCATAGGTGGCCTCGGGGATCATGGGCATGTAGATGGTGACCCGGTCGCCCTTCTTGATGCCGCGGGCCCTCAGCGCATTGGCCAGGCGGTTAACCTCGGCATAGGCCTCGCCATAGCTGATATGCTTGTGCTCATGCGGGCTGTCGCCCTCCCAGATGATCGCGGTCTGGTTGGCGCGCATGGCGAGATGCCGGTCGAGGCAATTGGCCGAGACGTTCAGCGTGCCGTCGTAGTACCAGCGGATGCGCACCGGCTTGTGAAAATCGACATCCCTGACCTTGGTATAGGGCTTGATCCAGTGGAGCCGCTTGCCGACCTCGCCCCAATAGGTCTCCGGCTCGGCCATGGATTGCTCGTAGAGCCGGAAATAGGCGGGCTCGTCGATCCAGGTGCTGTCGGCGAGAGTTTCGGGGATCGGAAAGATGCTGGTATCGGACATGGCGCGGCGGGGGCCTCCCAAGGGAACGATCGGTCGCGGTTCTCTTGGCCGGAATTACGTCAGAAAGGCCCCCGCGAATCAACCGGCGCGCCCGGCTTAGCCGGCCTGCGGTTCGGCCTGCCCGCCGTTCCGCCCTGCCGCCGGCCGCGCAGGCGGCAGGCCGATGGCGAACCAGTCGATGTTGCGCGTCACATACATGACCAGTGCCAGCGCCACCAGCAGGCCGATGGTGCCGGCCAGCAGCACGTAATCCTCCATCTGCAGCAGCAGGTACATATAGGCGTGGATCGCGGCCAGCATGGCGCCGGTGATGAAGCCGGCGCCGCGGGCGACGGTGCGGCCGAGATAAAGCGCGATCATGCCGACATCGACGACGCTGGCGATGGTGTAGGCGTAGAGGAAGCGGATCTGCTCGGCAAGCGACAGCGTCAGCAGATAGAAGAGGCAGATGGAGCAGCCTACCAGCAGGTACTGCACCATATGGGCGCGCGTCGCCTTCAATAATCCCACCACGAAGATGGTGGCGAAGGTGAGCCCCACCACCAGGACGCCATATTTCACGATCCGGTCGATCTGCTGATAGGCATCTCCCGGAAGCACCAGCGCCGCGCCCGGCCGCCCGTCGCTCACGGTGTTGAAATCGAGCTCGTCGGTCGTCCAGCTTTGGGGGTAGTTGCGGGCGAGGGAAGAGACGGTCCAGCGGGCGCTGAAGCCCTTGGCGTCGATGCGCCGCTCCACCGGCAGGAAGTTGCCGATGAAGCCCGGGCTCGGCCAATCGGCGCTCATCTCGATGGTGGTCTCATTGCCCAGCGGCAAGAACTGCAGCTCGCCGCTGCCATTGAGGGTCAGGTCCAGGCTGAAGTCGTGGGCGGCCTGTGCCATCGCACTTGTGAGGCGGGCATGGAGCCAGCTGCCGAAGAGCTGGCCACGCACCACGCCGGGAATGGGCTGCAGCGGACGGCCGTCGAAGTTCAGTACCAGATGTCGGATACCGCCCATATCGGAGATGCCGAGCGCCACCGTCGCCTCGTCCCAGAGAATATCGCCCGGGGCGATACCGTGGCCTTCGAAGCTCGGCGCCGGAAACTTGCCGCTCATATGGATATCGGCGGCATATACCAGCACCTCGTAGATGCCCCGGTAGCGCTTCTCGGTCTTCGCCGTGGCGGTGATGGCGAGGCTGTCCGGCAGGAACTGGGCGTAGCGCTTCTCGGTCTCCTCCACGGCGGCGCCGTTCACCACCGTCTGCTTGCGGGCGATATATGGCACCGTCACCACCGGTCCGGCGACGACCTGCGTGCCGCCCCAGAGGCTTGCGATTGCCGATTGCACGTCCTGGCTGAGGCCGAAGCGCTCCTCCACCAGCCCGCGGATCATGTAGAGCGGGATGAGCATCGAGCCGATCAGGAAGGCCAGGAACAGGACGCGCTTGGTGACCTCGAAGCCGGCACGGCCCGCCGCAGGATCGCCCCTGAAGCTGCCTGGCTCGGCATTGGCGCTTTGCATGTTGTCCCCTCAGTCGTCGCGACGGCGGATCGCCGCCGGAGCGAAACGCTGCGCGCCGATTGCGGCGTCACTGGGGATAGGTCATGGCTTTGTTGGGGCCAGCCGCACTTCGCCTTCCGTCACCGTGATCGCAACCGGCGTCAGCCTATTTCCTTTGCAGGGACCGGCCAGGCATTGGCCGTCCTCGAGGCGGAAAAGCGCGCCATGGGTGGCGCAGAGGATGCGCCGGCGCTCGAGATCGAGGAACTGGCCCTCGACCCAGTCGAGCGGCCCGCCGGTATGAGGGCAGGAATTGACGTAGGCCGACAGCACGGCGCCGCGGCGGACCAGGAAGATCGCGCCCTCTTCGAGGTCGAAGGCACGGCTGCCCGGATCGGGGATCTCGGCGAGGCGGCAGAGCAGCCGGCCGGGCTGCTCCGCCCCCGGGCCGCTCATCCCTTCACGCCGCCCATGCCGCAGATCTGCTTCCAATGCGCAGCCGAGACGGGCATGACCGAGAGGCGGGACAGGCGCACCAGGGCGAAATCCTGGAATTTCGGATCGGCCTTGATGGTGGCGAGCGTCACCGGCGTCTTGAGCGGCATGACCGGCGTGATATCCACCATGCCGAAGCGGCCCGTCTTGTCCGCGGGATCGGGATAGAACTCCTTGGCCACCTCGGCGATGCCCACGATCTGCAGCCCCTCGTTCGAATGATAGAAGAAGACGCGGTCGCCCTTCTTCATCGCCTTCAGATTGTTCACGGCGGTGGGGTTGCGCACGCCGTTCCAGTTGGTGCGGCCCTCCTTGACGAGCTGGTCCCAGGAATAGGAGGCAGGTTCGGATTTCACGAGCCAATGGTTCATGGGCTTCTCCTCAGCTTGCCGGAATCACCTTGCGCCAGGGCGTGATGCGCACGCTGGCGAAGAGCCCGGCCTTGCCATAGGGATCGCCGGCGGCGAAGGCATCGGCCGCGGCGCGGTCGGGAAAATCGACGATGAACAGGCTACCGATCATGCCGATGCCGGCATCGTCCAGCAGCGGTCCCGCCATGACGATCTGGCCGAGATACTGCTTCAGATATTCGAGATGGGCAGGCCGCGCATCGGCGCGGACCTGCTGGTGACCCGTCTTGTCGATGCAATAGATGGCGAACTGCATGCGGGCTCCCCCTGTCAGGACGGCGAAGCCTAGCCGCTCGCGGAGAGCTATGCCAGCGATGCTCTGCGGCCGGCGCGCCTTATCTCACGCGCGGGCGCCGGGCTTCGCCGTCGGGTCCAGGGGCCAGCGCGGCCGGGGCGCGAAATCCATCCGGTCGGTGAGGCCGAGGCGCAGGCGCTCGACCCCGGCCCAGGCAATCATCGCCGCATTGTCGGTGCAGTATCGGGCCGGTGGCGCCACCATCGGCAGGCCGCCTGCCTTTGCCACCTGCTCCAGACGGCTGCGCAGACCCGCATTGGCGGCGACACCACCCGCGACCACCAGCGCCGTCACCGGTGCCGCCTCTTTCGCGATCTCTATGGCATTGGCGGTCCGGTCGGCGAGGCAGTCGATCACCGCCTGCTGGAACGCAGCGGCAAGATCGGCGATCGCCTCCGCACGCGCATCGCCTTTCATCTCCGCGAGCCGGTGGCGCAACGCCGTCTTCAGCCCGGAGAAGGAGAAATCCGCGCCCGGCCGCCCGAGCATGGGGCGGGGCAGAGGGATCCGCGCGGCATCGCCGCCGGCGGCGGCGCGCTCCAGCGCCGGTCCGCCGGGATAGCCGAGGCCGAGGAGCTTCGCCGCCTTGTCGAAGGCTTCCCCCGCCGCATCGTCGATCGTCGTCCCCAGGCGCCGGTAGCGCCCGACCCCGCTCACCAGCAGGAGCTGGCAATGCCCGCCGGAGACCAGCAGCAGGAGGAAGGGAAAGCGGACGTCCTGGGTGAGGCGGGCCGTCAGCGCATGGCCCTCGAGATGGTTGATGGCGAGGACGGGCCGCTCGGCCACCGCGGCGATGGCCTTGCCCGTCATCACCCCCACCATGACCCCGCCGATCAGGCCTGGCCCCCCGGTTGCGGCGATCCCGGCGAGGTCGGGGAATCCGAGATGCGCTTCTGCCATCACCCGGCGGATCAGGGCATCGAGATGGTCGAGATGGCTGCGCGCGGCGATCTCCGGCACCACCCCGCCATAGGGCTGATGCTCGGCGAGCTGGGAGAGCACCGCCTCGGCCAGGATGCGCCGGTCGTCTGCCACCAATGCGGCCGCCGTCTCGTCGCAGCTCGTCTCGATGCCCAGCAGGATCATGGGCCGGAGATAGGCGCTTCGCGGCGCGTGGTCAAATCCTGTGCCCCGCCGGGATGACCGAAGGGGGAGGCGCGACCTTCTGTCATCTCCGCAGCGATGACGGATAGAGCAAATGGATGTTACACCTCGGTTCATGGCAAACGGCGAATCCCTGCGTATCGGCACGCGCGGCAGTCCTCTGGCCTTGGCCCAGGCCAGGGAAGTCCAGCAGCGCCTCGGCGCCGCCCATCCCGATTCGCCGCCGGCGGAGATCGCCGTCATCCGCACCACCGGCGACAGGGTGCAGGATCGCAAGCTCGAGGAGATCGGCGGCAAGGGCCTCTTCACCAAGGAGATCGAGGAGGCGCTGATCGCGGGCCGCATCGATTTGGCGGTGCATTCCATGAAGGACATGCCGACGGTCCTGCCGCCGGGCCTCGTCATAGGCTGCCTGCTGCCGCGAGAGGACCCGCGCGACGCTCTCTTCTCGCCCCATGCCGCGAGCCTTGCCGGTCTTCCCCGCGGCGCGCGCGTCGGCACCTCGGCGCTGCGCCGCCAGGCCCAGCTCCTGGCGCTGCGGCCCGATATCCAGGTCCGCATGCTGCGCGGCAATGTCGGCACGCGGCTGGCCAAGCTCGCCGCCGGCGAGGTCGACGCGACCCTGCTGGCGCTGGCCGGCCTCAAGCGCCTCGGCCTCGCCGACAAGGCGACGGCGATCCTTTCCAGCGAGGAGATGCTGCCCGCGGTGGCGCAAGGCGCCATCGGGGTCGAGATCCGCGTCGGCGACAGGCGTCTCACCGATCTCCTGGCGCCGTTGAACGACGCCGACACCACCGATTCCGTCGAGGCCGAGCGCGCCTGCCTCGCGGTGCTCGATGGCTCCTGCCGCACGCCCATCGCCGCGCTGGCCGAGCACGAGCCCGGCGGTATCCTGCGCCTGCGCGCGCTGATCGCGCTCCCCGATGGCAGCGCGGTGCGGCGCGAGGAGCGCCGTGCGCCGCGCAGCCAGGCGGTGGACTTGGGCCGTGCCGTGGGCGAAGCTTTGCGCGCCGCGGCCGGTCCCGCCTTCGCCCAAATCTGGAAGTAGCCCGGCTTTTCGAGTAGGAACGGCCCGACTCAGGCTTCCCGTCGATTTCTCGAGGTCCCCGCTCCATGCCGCTGACCGCCCTGATCACCCGCCCCGAAGAGGATGCGCGGCCCCTGGCCGAGGCCCTGGCCGCCCGCGGCGTGGCGGTGGTGATCGAGCCCTTGCTCGCGATCCGCGTCCTGCCGGAGGCGGCGGGCGACTTGGCCAAGGATCTGGCGGGGGTTCAGGCGCTGCTCTTCACCAGCGCCAATGGTGCGCGTGCCTTCGCCGAGCTCTCGCCGCGGCGCGATATCGGCGTGCTGGCGGTGGGGGATGCCACCGCCACCGCGGCCCGGGCGCTGGGCTTCGGCATGGTGGAGAGCGCGGGCGGCGATGTGCAGGCCCTCGCCCGCCTGGCGAAGCAGCGCCTGAAGCCGACGGGCGGCCCGCTCTTCCATGCCGCGGGAAGCGCCGTGGCCGGCGATCTGGCGGAGACCCTCGCTGTTGAAGGTTTCGAGCTGCGCCGGCGCATGCTCTACGAATCGACGGCCGCCACGTCGCTGTCGCCCGAGACCGTCGCGGCCCTGAGGCAGGGGCGTATCGATCTCGTGCTGCTGTTCTCGCCGCGGACCGCCGCCAGCTTCGCCGAGCTGGCCAAGGCCGCCCGCATCGATACCGCCTCGCTGACGGCGCTCTGCCTATCTCCCGCCGTTGCCAAGGCTGTGGAGGGCCTGGCCTGGCGCCGGGTCGAGGTGGCGGAGAAGCCCGACCTTCCCTCGCTGCTGCTGCTGGTAGACCGCGCGGCTGCAGGAGGTCCGGCGGCACGCGCGGCGGAAGCCAAGACGGCGCCTCTGGGGGCGCCGCCGCCGGAGCTGGTGCCGGCGACACCGCTTCCGACCCTGGTGCCGGCGCCACGGCGCAGTGCCGCAAGCGTCTTTATCGCCGGCCTCATCGGGGCGGTGATCGCAGCCGCGGCCGTTATCGCGATCATGCGGTTCGCGCCGGAGAAGATGGGTCTGGCCCCGGCCGGCGCGCCGGCGCCCGCCGCCACGCCGGATCTGACTCCCCGGCTTGCCGATCTCGCCGCCCGTCTCGCCGCGCAGCAGAAGGCGATCGAGTCGCTGCCCAAATCTGCCCCCGATCTCGGCGATCTGCCGGCAAAGATCGCCGCCTTGCAGCAGCAGGTGGCGGCCCTTCCGGCACCGGGCGCTACGCCGCCGGCGGAGATCCCCGCAGAGATCAAGGCCCTGCCCGGGCAGATGGCCGCGCTCGATCCCAAGCTCGGATCCCTGGATCAGCGCCTGGGCGCGCTGGAGCAGAAGCTGGCGGCCCTGCCGCAGGGCGGAGCCTCGGCTGCGGATCTCGCACCGCTCAAGGCCGAGCTCGACTCCCTGAAGGAGGTGCTGAAGAACGATGAAGCGGCGCTGGGCGATCTCACCGCAGTCAAGCAGGAGGTGGCGAAGCTCGAGGCCGCACCCTCGAGCGCGCGCATTGCGGCGGTTGCCGCCGGGCTGGTCCTGGGTGTGGCGGAGCTGCGCGCGCGCATCGCCGCAGGCGAGCCCTTCGCCGCCGAGATCGACGCGATGTCAAGGCTGGCCGCCGGCGATCCGGCTTTGGCGGCGGCTCTGGCCGAGCCGCTCGGCGCGCTGAAGCCGTTCGCCGGCGGGCCGCC
>DATBBO010000731.1:0-2340 GCA_036270995.1 Dongiaceae bacterium
CCTATAGCGGAAAGCCTGACCTGCGAAGGGATGCACCGGCCGCTCCTTGCCGGCGAAGAGATAGCGGCGGAAAAGCTCGCCATAGCCCTGGATTATGTAGTTGCCATTGGCCGCATCCAGCTCCGCCTGGCGCAGGCGATAGCGCGAGGGGCGGAGATACCAGGCGGTCGCAGGCTCGGCATGATGAAGGGCATGCAGGTTGTTGTAGGTGAAAAGGAAGGCCATCACCGGATCGGCGCGCACCGTGGCGATGCGTTCGCTCACAAGGAGCGCCGCCTGATGCTCGGCATAGGAACGCAGCAACGTCAGGGAGAGCCCCGGATAGACATAGAGCAGGAGATACTGCCAGAGCGGGATATGGCACACCGCCATGACCCAGAACAGCACCAGGGCGACCGACGGCAGATGGTAGAGCCAGCGGGCGAGATAGCCGTGGTCGCCCACCTGAAAGGCCCGCAGCAGAAGCCGCAAGGTCCGCCAGATGACATAGGGCGGTCCCAGGATCAGGCGCCCCGCCAGGGTCGTGAGGCCACGCCGAACGAGTCGGTGACCCGGCCCCATCGCCCGCCACATGCCTGGCGTCACATAGTTCGATTCCGGATCGGTCAGCGGACAGGTGAGATACTCATCGCGATGGTGGGCCAGATGCGCCTCGCGATAGATGCTGAACGGCAGCCACAACCAGAGAGAGGGAAAGATCACCGCCCCGGTGATCAGCCGGTCGCGGGAGGGGTAGCCATGGGTCGCCTCATGCTGCAGCGAGCCGTGCAGCGCCACGATGTAGCCGCCCAGGGGAGCGACGACCCACCAGGGCAGGGCATGGTGGAACCAGGTCAGCAAACCGAAGGAAAGGTAGATGCCGAAGGCCAGGGCCAGGGTGGGAATGTCGACGAAGGCCGCTTCGGATCGAACGCTCATAAATAATCCAGTAACGAATATGTAAGGTAGACGGCAAGAGGCATATGCTCACCAAACACTGCCCTATGTTGCTTATCATCAGCAGAAGTGACAAAATGCCGCAGGAAAACAGGGCCATGGACCGACGCGATCTGCTGGAGATTTTCCGCGGCCGGCTGACGGAGGCGATGGGCCGCGGCGGCCTGACCCAGGCCGCGCTAGCCCGCCGGGTGGGGCTCGACCGCTCGACCCTGGCTCAGTTCCTGGCGCCGGCCAACAAGCGCCTGCCCCGGGCCGATACCCTGGCAGCGCTCGCCCTCGATCAGCAGGTCAGCATCGACTGGCTTCTCGGCCTCGCCCAGGAGGGCGCCCTGGGCGCCGCCCTTCTACCCCAGCCCATCGAGATCGAGAAGGGTGGCCATGTCCCGGCGGACGAGCGGCTCGAGCGCTGGTTCGCAGAGGCGGTGGGCTACAAGGTGCGCTACGTCCCCACCTCGCTGCCCGATCTCCTCAAGACTGGCGAGGTGATCCGCCACGAGTTCCGCGATGCGGCGCCGGCGGTGCCGCGCTCGCGCATCGCCGTCGCCAGCGAGAAGCTCGCCACCCAGCGCAGGCCGGAGAGCGATCTGGAGGTCTGCAGCCCTCGCCAGTCCATCGAGAGCTTCGCCCGCGGAGAGGGGATCTGGCGGGAGCTGCCTCTCGAGGCTCGCCGCAACCAGCTCGACCATATGATCCGATTGGTGACGGAACTCTACCCGACCTTCCGCTGGTTTCTCTATGACGGGCTGCTGCGCTATGCGGCGCCGATGACGATCTTCGGGCCGAAGCGCGCCGCGGTTTATCTCGGCGACCTCTATCTCGTGCTGAACAGCACCGAGCATATCCGCGCGCTTGCGGCGCGATTCGACGATCTCATCCGTGCTGCTGTGGTGCAGCCGCCCGATGTGGTTAAATGGCTCGGGGGATTGTCGCGTGAGCTCGCCTCGCCGAGGCGGCGCGCGAGGCCAAGAACGGGATGATGCATGGCTCAAGGTGAGATCGCTGAAGGCGGCAAAGGTGCCGTGCGGGCAACGGGACATTGCCTGTGCGGCGCCATCGAGATCGAGATCCGCGGCAAGCTCCGCGATGTGGTGGTGTGCCATTGCGGCCAATGCCGCCGTCAGCATGGTGCACCGCCGAGCTACACCTCCGCCCCCTGGTCCAATGTGACCGTGCGCGGGGAGAAGAATCTGAAATGGTACCAGTCCTCCGCGCAGGCCCGGCGCGGCTTCTGCCGGCTCTGCGGCTCGAGCCTGTTCTGGGAGCCGGTGGGGGAGGGGCGCGTTGCCATCGCCGCCGGCTGCCTCGACAAGCCGACGGGGCTCCGGACCGTCCGACATATCTTCGTCGCCGAGAAGGCGGATTTCGACGAGATCACCGACGGGCTCGAGCAGCTTCCCCATT
>DATBBO010000732.1:0-2467 GCA_036270995.1 Dongiaceae bacterium
GCCTGATGCCGCTCGCGCAGCTCCGGCGTGCGGCGGAGATGACGAAGGCTCGCAAGCGCCCCGGCGGCGATCACCGGCGGGAGCGCCGTGGTGAAGATGAAGCCCGGCGCTGCGCTGCGCACCGCATCGACGAGCGCCGCAGAGCCGGCGATATAGCCGCCCATGGTGCCGATGGCCTTGCCCAGGGTCGCCTGGATCACGGTCAACCGCGACATGACGCCTTCGCGCTCTGCAACGCCGCCGCCCTGGGGCCCATACATCCCCACCGCATGCACCTCGTCCAGATAGGTCATGGCCCCGTACCGGTCGGCGAGATCGCAGATGGCAGCGATCGGCCCGATATCCCCATCCATGGAATAGACGGATTCGAAGGCGATGAGCTTCGGCTGGTCCGCAGGTGCTGCGGCCAGCAGCTCCGCAAGATGGCCAAGGTCATTGTGGCGGAAGATTCGCTTCTCCGCCCCGCTCGCGCGGATGCCGTTGATCATCGAGGCGTGGTTCAAGGCATCTGAGAAGATAATGCAGCCCGGCAGCAGGCGGCCCAGCGTGCTGAGGGTGGTCTCGTTGGCGACATAGCCGGAAGTGAAGAGCAGCGCCGCCTGCTTGCCATGGAGATCTGCCAGCTCGCGCTCCAGCAGAACGTGATAGTGGTTGGTGCCCGAAATGTTGCGGGTGCCGCCGGCACCGGCCCCGCAGCGCTCCAGAGCCTCGTGCATCGCCGCCAGCACCACCGGGTGCTGACCCATGCCGAGATAGTCGTTGGAGCACCAGACGGTAACCTCCTGGGCCCCGCCGCCCTCGGCCGGCAAGCGGTGGCGCAGCGCCTCGGGGAAGCGCCCGGCCTTGCGCTCGAGATCGGCGAAGACGCGATAGCGCCCTTCGGCCTTGAGGCCGGCGATCACCTCGCGGAACCGCTGCTCGTAATCCATCACCAGATACCTTGCGTCCCGGATTGCCTATCGACGGGACCGCTGCGTCAGTCAACAGCCTGCGCCGCGCCCAGCAAATGCGTCATCCGGTCGCGGCAACACCAGCTCGCTCTTGCAAGCCTGGATCCCGGCTTCCGCCGGGATGGCGTCAGGAAGAACCGCGCTTGGGACGAACTATGCCGCGCTGGCGAGGCCTTCAGCCTTGACCCAGGTCAAGGTCTCGTCCAGAGCCAAGCTGAAGCGTCGGTACATCTCCCGGATCTCCTCGCCCGTCGAAACGAGAGGCGGGCAGAAGGCGATGGAGTTGACGATGGAGCGGATGATGAGCCCGTGCTCCAGGGCGCGCTTCACCAGATAGGCGGGCACGCCCAGCTTGGGATCGAAGATCTCCTTCGTCTTCGGGTCGCGCACGAGCTCGACAGCGCCCACAAGCCCGACGCTGCGCGTCTCGCCCACGAGGGGGTGGCCGTTGAACTTCCGGAGCTCTTTGGCGAAGCCCGGCGCCTCGGCGCGGACATGGGAGAGGATGTCGCGCTCCTCATAGATCTTCAGCGTCTCCAGCGCCACGGCTGCCGAGACCGGATGGCCGGCATAGGTGAATCCATGGGCGAAGCTGCCGAGCCGGGCCGTATGCTCGCTGATCCCGTCATAGAGGCGCTTGTTGATCATCACCGCGGCGATGGGCAGATAGGCCGAGGACAGCGCCTTGGCCATGGTCATGATGTCGGGCTGCAGCTTGTAGGTCTGGCTTCCGAACATGTTGCCGGTGCGCCCGAAGCCGCAGATCACCTCATCGGCGATGAAGAGGACGTCGTGCTTCTTCAGCACTGCCTGGATCTTCTCGAAATATGTTGCCGGCGGGGTGATGACACCGCCCGCGCCCATGACCGGCTCGGCGATGAAGGCGGCCACGGTCTCCGGCCCCTCCTTCTCGATCAGCGCGTCCAGGCTCTCGGCCATGCGGGTCGCGAACTGCTCCTCGCTCTCGCCGGGCTTGCCGTAGCGGTAATAATGCGGGCACTCGGTGTGCAGGATATTGGCGATGGGCAGATCGAAGTCCTTGTGGTTCATCGGCAGCCCGGTCAGCGAGGCCGCCGCCACCGTGACCCCGTGATAGCCGCCCTGGCGGGCGATGATCTTCTTCTTCTGCGGCCGGCCGAGGGCATTGTTGTAGTACCAGACCATCTTGACGACGGAATCATTGGCCTCGGAGCCGGAGGTGCAGAAGAAGACCTTCGACATCGGCACGGGGGCGATGGAGATCAGCTTCTCCGCCAGGTCGACGGTTACATCGGCCACCTTTTGGGTGAAGGTGTGATAGTAGGGCAGCCGGCGCATCTGGCGGTTCGCCGCCTCGATCAGCCGCTCCTCGCCATAGCCCAGCGACAGGCACCAGAGTCCCGAGAGGCCCTCCAGATAGGCCTTACCGTTCTCGTCATAGACATAGATGCCCTTGCCGGTGGTCAGCACCAGCGAGCCCTCGGCCTCGTGCTTTTTAGCGTTGGTGTAGGCATGCAGGTGAAAGGCGACATCGCGGG
>DATBBO010000733.1:0-4979 GCA_036270995.1 Dongiaceae bacterium
GCCGCCGCCGCTTCCTGGAGCACGGCCTGATAGACCTTGGGCAGGGAATCCCACTGCTTGGTGTTGACATAGATCGAGACCTGGGGGCCGCCTTCCCACCAGCCCGGGTAATAGTAGTATTTGGCGACCTTGTAGAAGCCGAGCTTCTCGTCGTCATAGGGGCCGACCCATTCGGCGGCGTCGATGGTGCCATTCTCCAGCGCGGGATAGATGTCGCTGCCGGCGATCTGCTGGGGTACGACGCCGAGGCGGGCCAGGACCTTCCCGGCGATGCCGGCGATGCGGAACTTCAGGCCCTTGAGATCGTCGATCGATTTGATCTCGTTGCGGAACCAGCCGCCCATCTGCGCCCCCGTATTGCCGGCGGAAAACTGGACGATGTTGTAGTCCTTGAAGAACTCGCGCATGAGCTCGAGCCCGCCGCCGTAATACATCCAGGCATTCTGCTGCCGGGCGTTGAGGCCGAAGGGAACGGCGCAGTCGAAGGCGAAAGTGGGATCCTTGCCGACATAGTAGTAGCTCGCCGATTGCCCCGCCTCGACGGTGCCGTTCTGCACGGCGTCGAGAACCTGGAGTCCCGGCACGATCTCGCCCGCCGCGAAGGGACGGATCTGGAACTTGCCGTCGGTCGCGGCGGCGATGTTCCGGCACATCTCGTCGACGGCGCCGTAGATGGTATCCAGATTCTTGGGGAAGCTCGAGGCCAGCCGCCATTTGATCTCTGGCAGGCTGTCGGCCAGGGCGGGCTTCGGAAAGCTTGCCGCCAGGGCCGCCCCGGTGGCGAGGCCCGCCGCGGCTCCGCTGATGAACTTTCGGCGTTCCATGTCTCATCTCCCCCGTTGGACATCCAATAGGGCGGCGATCGGTGGTCCACCCAAGGTTGAGCAAGTTAGTGGAGAGGACTCGGCCTTCGCAAGCCCGGCGGGAGCGCGGGCGTCAGCTTGCCTCGTTCGGCGGATCCATCAGGCTCCAGCCATCGGGCCCGAAGGTCTCCAGCGGCTGAAAGCGGATCTTGTAGGCCATCTTGCGGCTCGCGGCGATCCAATAGCCCAGATAGACATAAGGCAGTGCCCGGCGGCGTGCCTCGTCGATCAGGCGGAGCACGATGAAGCTGCCCAGGCTGTCGGCCGAGCGGTCCGGATCGAAGAAGCTGTAGACGGCCGAGAGGCCGTCGCTCGACCGGTCCACGAGGCAGCAGGCGGCGAGGCCGCCATCGCTCCGGCGCAGCTCGAGCAGGCCGCTGTCGATCGGAGTGTCGTCGATCATCGAGCGATAATCCGCGAAGCCCATGCCCGCCATCTCTCCATCGCCATGGCGCCAGGCGAGATAGCGGGCGAACAGGGCATATTGCTCGGAGGTGGCCTGGGCCGGCCGGATGGCACTCTTCAGCCCGGCATTGCGGCGGAGCACCCGGCGGAGCGACCGGCCCGGCTGGAACTGGTCCACGACCACCCGCACGGGCACGCATTCCTGGCAGCTGTGACAGGCTGGCCGGTAAGCGACCGCATGGCTGCGCCGGAAGCCGGCGCGCGAGAGAAGATCGTAGCTTTCGCAGGCATCGGGCCCGCTCAGCTCCGTGACCAGCTTGCGCTCGCGCCGGCCAGGCAGATAGGGGCAGGAGGCCTCGCGAGTGAGGAGGAAGACGAGGGGCCGAGTTCTTGATTGGACGGTCACGCCGACAACCGCCGGATGACCACGACGCCGCTCAGATAGTCATGCACCGTCCGGTGCCGGTCGTTGATCAGGACGACGAGCAGGATCAGCAGGCTGGTGCAGACCACCGTGACGTAGAACAGCACGGCCATCAGCAGCGCCTGCCAGAAATCCGGGTGCTCGCCCTCCCAGCCCCAGACCTCCAATCCGCAGAGCCGCATGCCGAGGGTAGCGCTGCGCGGACCGCCCACGAGCCAGGCGTGATAGAGGATGGGGATCAGGAGGAAGGCAAGGGAGGTCAGTGCCCAGAGCAGGCCGAAGGACAGCAGGACCATCCACAGCCAGGCGCCGCAGAGCAGTCCGATGATGACCAGATCGATCAGATAGGCCAGAGGCCGGCGCCACAGCACCCCATCGAAAAGCGCCGGATTGGCCAAGGGGTCGGGGGCTGCGCCCGTCCAAGGATCCGAGGTCAGAGACTGCGACATGGTTTCCCGAGGAACCTCATTCCGTGCTGTGCCGTATAGAATTGGACCGGAGCAACCTTGGGCGCAAGGGGGCTTTGACCGGAAAGAGCGGGCGAGGGGCTGGCTAGGCCAGTGCCCGCTCGAGCTCCGCCAGGAGATCGGCCTCGTCCTCCACCCCGACCGAGAGCCGGATCAGACCGTCGCCGATGCCGAGCCCTGCACGCACCTCCGGGGGCAGGGAGGAATGGGTCATGATCGCCGGATGCTCGATCAGGCTCTCCACCCCGCCCAGGCTTTCGGCCAGCGCGAAAATATCGCAGCGCTCCAGGAAGCTGGTCGTGTCGTCCAGGCTTCCTTTCAGGATCGCGGTGACCATGCCGCCGAAGCCATGCATCTGGCGCTTCGCGAGCGCATGCTGGGGATGGCTCGGGAGCCCGGGATAGATCACCTTCTCGACCCGGGAATGGCGCTCCAGGAAGCGGGCCACGGCGAGCGCGTTGCTGCAGTGGCGTTCCATGCGCAGCGCCAGAGTCTTCAGGCCGCGAAGCGCGAGGAAGCTGTCGAAGGGTCCGGCAACCGCGCCCACGGCGTTCTGCAGGAAGGCGAGGCGCTCCCTGAGATCGACGTTCTCGCCCACCACCAGCACACCGCCCACCATGTCGGAATGACCGTTCAGGTATTTGGTCGCCGAATGCATGACCAGGTCGAAGCCATGCTCGATGGGCCGCTGCACCCAGGGGCTGGCGAAGGTGTTGTCGCAGACCGTGATGATGCCGCGCTTCCTCGCCGCCGCCGCGAGGGCCGAGAGATCGACCAGCTTCAGAAGCGGGTTGGTGGGCGTCTCGACCCAGAGCATGCGGGTCTCGGGCCGGATCGCAGCCTCGAAGGCGGCAGTGTCGGTGAGATCGGCGAAGCTGAAGGCGAGATTGGCCGAGCGCTGCCGCACGCGGCTGAAGAGCCGGCGGCTTCCGCCATAGAGATCCTCCATGGCAATGATATGGGCGCCGCTGTCGAGGAGCTCGAGCGCCGTCGCTGTCGCCGCCATGCCCGAGGCGAAGGCATAGCCTGCCGATCCACTTTCCAGATCGGCGATGCAGCGCTCATAGGCGTTGCGGGTCGGGTTCTGGCTCCGGGAATATTCATAGCCCTTATGCTTGCCCGGGCTCTCCTGGACATAGGTCGAGGTGGCGTAGATCGGCGTCATCACCGCACCGGTCGATGGGTCGGGCGATTGCCCGGCATGGATGCTGCGAGTGGCGAAGCCGGGGCGGTTGGTCTTCTTCATTTGTCCCTCGTTTTGAGCCCTACGCCATGCTGCGGCGCAGATGGTTCAGAAGATCGATGCGGGTGATGAGCCCCAGGAACTCGCCGCGCTCGACCACCAGGGCGACGTGATCCTTGGCGAAAATTGGCAGCAGATCGGCGAGTGGCCGGCTCGCCTCGACGACCTCGAGGCGGCTGTTCATGGCGCTGGCGACCGGCTCGCGGAAGCGCTCGGACCGGCCATAGACCGCCAGCAGCAAGTCGGATTCGTCGATGATGCCCACCACCTTGCTTCCCTCCAGCACGGGAAGCTGGGAGATCTCGTAGAGCTTCATGCGCTGATAGGCGATCAGCAGGCTGTCCGCGGGTGCGGCGGTGACCGTCGCCCGGTCGGCATGGCGCCGGGCGATGAGATCGCGCAGGTCGCCCTTCCGGTCACGAGCGAGGAAGCCCTGGTCCAGCATCCAGTAGTCGTTGAACATCTTGGAGAGATACTTGTTGCCGCTGTCGCAGACGAAGGTCACGACGCGCTGCGGCTGGCGCTGGGCCCGGCAGTATTTCAGCGCCGCCGCCAGGAGCGTGCCGGAGGAGGAGCCGGCGAGGATTGCCTCCTTCAGCAGGAGCTCCCGCGCGGTAGCGAAGCTCTCGGCATCGCTGATGACGAAGGCTTCGCGCACGAGGGAGAGATCGCAATTGGGCGGGACGAAATCCTCGCCGATGCCTTCCACCAGCCAGGAGCCGGCCTCGGTCATCTTGCCCGTCTCGACCAGCGGTGCCAGGACTGAGCCCTTGGGATCGGCCAGGATCATGCGGGCCTTGGGCGCCGTCCGCGCAAGGAAGCGGCCGATGCCGGTCAGCGTGCCGCCGGAGCCGACGCCCACGACCACCGCGTCGAGCTCGTGGTCCATCTGCTCCCAGATCTCGGGGCCGGTCCCCTGCTCATGAGCCAGCGGATTGGCGGGATTGCCGAATTGGTTGACGTAGAGGGCGCCGGGAATCTCGCCGGCGAGGCGCTCGGCCATATCCTGATAGTAATCGGGATGGCCCTTGCCCACATCGGAGCGGGTCATGCGCACCTCGGCGCCGAGCGCCCTCAGGTGGAAGATCTTCTCCTGGGCCATCTTGTCGGGGATCACGAGGATCAGGCGATAGCCCTTCTGGGACGCGACCAAAGCGAGGCCGAGGCCGGTATTGCCTGCCGTCGCCTCCACCAGCGTGCCGCCCGGCGCCAGTCTGCCGTCGTTCTCCGCCGCCTCGATCATGGAAAGGGCGATGCGGTCCTTGATGGAGCCGCCGGGGTTCTGGCTTTCGAGCTTGGCGAAGAGGCGGCAGGGGCCGGTATCAAAGCGGGTGAGTTCGACGAGGGGGGTGCTGCCGATGAGGTCGAGCGAGGAGCGGACGGCGTTGGGAAGGGGCATGGGGCCGAGTCATCTCGGGTTTGCGCGGAAAAGGTAACGCGGCACGCGGCGAAGCGGCGTGAAATCTGCTCATAGAAACAAACTGGCGGAGAGCGCGCACTCTCCGCCAGTTTTATGCAAGCGGCTCACCGCCTGCTGTGTCTTTCGATAAGGCGGCGCGGACGATCGGATGGCGCAG
>DATBBO010000734.1:0-2868 GCA_036270995.1 Dongiaceae bacterium
GCTGCAGACCGCCGCCCCGCCCGGCTGAGAGATATTGGAACAGGAGACAGGACGATGATCACCAATCCGGTAATTCAGCGCATCCAGCAGGACATCACGGGCAACGACGTGGTGCTCTACATGAAGGGCACGCCCGTCTTCCCCCAATGCGGCTTCTCGGCCGCGGTGGTGCAGGTGCTGAGCGAGCTCGGCGTCAAGTTCAAGTCCTTCGACGTGCTGACGGATCCCAGCCTGCGCCAGGGCATCAAGGAATTCAGCAACTGGCCGACGATCCCGCAGCTCTATGTGAAGGGCGAGTTCATCGGCGGCTGCGACATAGTGCGCGAGATGTACGCCACCGGTGAGCTGCGCGAGATGCTCTCGACCCGCGGCATCGAGACCCAGGCCGCCTGATCCAGGCGGTTCTGCGGCGGCGCCGGACGTCGATCCGGCGCCGTCAATCAATCCCAGGCATAGGCAGCCATGCTGAGGCTGCCATGGGCGAAGCTGCGATGGAGCGTGCGCCCCTTGCCTTTCGACGCGCCCTCGAGCCCCGCGCCCAGCGCCACGAAGAGCGGCAGGAAATGCTCCTCCCGCGGATGAACGAGGCGCGCCTCCGGCCTGAGGGTCTTGTAATCCACCAGGGCCCCGGCATCGCCTGCGGCGATGCGGTCTGAAAGCCAGTCATCGAAAGCGATGGCCCAGTCCGCCGGCTTCTGATTGTCGATCTGGAACTGGCGCAGATTGTGAACCGCCCCGCCGCTGGCGAGGATCAGCACGCCTTCCTCGCGCAGCGGCGCCAGCTTGCGCCCGAGCTCCAGGTGATGCGCCGGCCCGGCGGCGAGCTGCACCGAGAGCTGGGCCACGGGGATATCGGCCTCGGGATAGACCAGCAGCAGAGGGTTCCAGGCGCCGTGATCCAGCCCCTGGCTCTCGTCGATCACGAAACCTGGGATGAGCTCACCCATGCGCCTCGCCAGATCCGGCGCGCCGGGCGCGGGATAGGTCAGGCGATAGAGCGCCTCGGGAAAGCCGTAGAAATCGTGGATCGTCTCGGGCCGCCTGGCGCCGCTCACGGCCGGGCGATCCGTCTCCCAATGGGCCGAGACACATAGGATCGCCTTCGGCCGCGTCAAAGTCTTTCCGAGGCCCGCCATGAAATGCCGCGCCGGTATGTCCTCGAACACCAGCATGGGCGAGCCATGCGAGAGAAAGACCGCCGGCAGGGAAGCGGAGCTCATGATGTGTTCGTCCTTTCCCGAAATGCCGCCCCGGAGGCTGTCGAGGCGTCCTCGGTTTTAATGGTGTGCCACCGGCGGGCTGTAAAGTAGACACCTCGGCGTAACCTCGGCACACCGCGTCAACCGCTCGCGCCCCCTTGTCGTACATGGGCGTCCTCGGACTTGGTCCGGCGGCCGGATATGTCCTTCCCTTCACTTGCCTCGGATCCGCTCTTTCCGGCTATGCTGCTCATCCCCGATAGCGGATCAGCCGGCGCCTTGAAAGCACCTCTCGTCGCGTTCCTTTACTGCCTGACGGCCCTCCTGCTGCTCGCCACGGACGGGCTCGCGCAAGCCTCTCCAGGCTGCAGCGTCGACGACCAGATTCCTGCCGAGCGACGCGCGGCCATCGAGGCCGCGGGCTTGAGCTTCGTGAACGCGGTGCTCGCCGGCAAGCCCGATCAGGCCTATGCCAGCTTCACGGCGGACACCAAGGCCCACATGCCGGCGGACAGCTTCGCCCAGATGGTGGCCGGCGCCCGGCAATCCTTCCAAGGCGTCCAGGGGCTCCATGTCGGCCACGCCTATCTCGTGACCGGCGCCGATCAGGGAACGGCGAAGCGCGTCACCTGCGGCGATACCCATCAGCTCGAGCAGTTCGTCACCGTCGAGGTCCAGCCCGTTTCGCTCCAGGCCCATCTCTTGATCGAGGGCGGCACCATCGGCGACAGCTTCACCTTCGTGCTCTGGCTCGTCCACGACCAGGAAGGCTGGCTGGTGCAGAACCTCTATCTCGGCATGTCGGCGATGACCGGCAAGAGCGCCGCCGATCTCTGGCACATGGCGCGCGCCGAGGCCGACCGCCATCACAGCTTCAACGCCGCCCTCCTCTATGCCGCCGCGAACAATCTCGCCGAGCGAGGGAATGATTTCGAGCTCGGCTTCCGCCCAGAGATGCAGGCGGAGATCGCCCGTCTCAAGCCGCCGGCCGCCCTTCAGGGCACGAGCGCCCTCATCTGGCATCTCGGCGGCAAGGCCTACAGGATCCTTGCCGTCGGCCCGGTGGGGGCGCGGGAGAAGCTCTATCTCATGGTCAACTGGCAGACCACGAGCTGGCAGAACGACGCCGAGGCCGAGGCGCGCAACCGCGCCCTCATGACCGACATCGCCCGCTTCTTTCCCGAATATGCCGATGTCTTCGCCGGCGTCATCCTGAGCGAGGTGGAGCGGGAGACCGGCCGCGGCTACCGCTCCTTCTATCCCGTCAACCAGGCGCAGTGAAAAGTGCTGCGACGCGCTATCTGAGCGCCTTGATGAAGGCATCGAAGACCGCATAGGTCTCGGGCTCCAGCCCGTCATCCCAGGGCTTCGGCCAGACGCTGGTCATGACGATGACCACCTGCTCGGCCGGGTTCACATAGAGGAACTGGCCGTAAATGCCCTGGGCCTCGAAGCCTGAGAGCTCGCGCATCGAGGCGGGCAGCACCCACCACTGATACTGGTAGCCCAGCACATAGTCGGGATCGAGCTTGCCGGGCTGGACCTGGGGCCGGTCGGGATGGGTTGCTTCCTCGACGAAGCCGCGGGGCAGGAGCTGGCGCCCCTGCCATTGCCCGCCTTGGGACATGAAGAGCCCGAAGCGGGCATAGTCGCGCAAGGTGGCGCCGAG
>DATBBO010000735.1:0-8887 GCA_036270995.1 Dongiaceae bacterium
CGTGCCGGTGGGCTCGAAGGGCGGCTTCGTGGTCAAGCGCCCGCCGGCCGGACGCGAAGCACTCTCGGCCGAGGTGGTCGAATGCTACAAGACCATGATGCGCGGTCTGCTCGATCTCACCGACAATCTCTCCCTCGGCAAGGTCCTGCCGCCGCATGAGGTGGTACGCCGGGACGGTGACGATCCCTATCTCGTGGTCGCGGCCGACAAGGGCACGGCGACCTTCTCCGACATCGCCAATTCGGTTGCGGCCGAATACGACTTCTGGCTGGGCGATGCCTTCGCCTCCGGCGGCTCGGCGGGCTACGACCACAAGAAGATGGCGATCACCGCCCGCGGCGGCTGGGAATCCGTGAAGCGGCATTTCCGCGAACTCGGCTCGGACATCCAGCGCGATCCCTTCACCGTGGTCGGCGTCGGCGACATGTCGGGCGATGTCTTCGGCAATGCCATGCTGCTGTCGGAGCAGATCCGCCTCACCGGCGCCTTCAACCATCTCCATATCTTCGTCGATCCCGATCCCGATCCGGCCAGCTCCTTCGCCGAGCGCAAGCGCGTCTTCGACCTGCCGCGCTCGGCCTGGTCGGACTACGACCGTGCCCTGCTCTCGCCAGGGGGCGGCATCTACGATCGCAAGGTCAAGTCCATCGCGCTCTCCCCCGAGGCACGCCGGCGTTTCGGTGTCGAGAAGGAGAGCCTGCCGCCCAACGAGCTGATCCGCGCCATGCTCAGGGCCGAGGTCGATCTCCTCTGGCTTGGCGGCATCGGCACCTATGTGAAGGCTCGCGACGAGAGCCATGCGGAGGTCGGCGACCGTGCCAACGACGCGCTGCGCGTCGATGCGCGGGAGCTGCGCTGCAAGGTCGTGGGTGAGGGCGCCAATCTCGGCTTCACCCAGCGCGGCCGCATCGAGGCGGCGCTTGCGGGGCGGCGGCTCAACACCGATGCCATCGACAATTCCGCCGGCGTCGACTGCTCCGACCACGAGGTCAACATCAAGATCCTGCTGAACGAGCTGGTGACGGCGGGCGACATGACCGTCAAGCAGCGCGACAAGCTGCTGGGCCAGATGACCGAGGAGGTCGCCCAGCTCGTGTTGCGCGACAACTACCTCCAGACGCAGGCGATCTCGATCGCCGAGCGCCAAGGCTGGTATCGCATCGATCAGCAGGGCCGCTTCATGCGGGCGCTGGAGCGGGCGGGCAAGCTCGACCGCTATATCGAGTTCCTGCCCGATGATGAGTCCATCCAGATCCGCCTCGCCCAGCGCCAGGGCCTGACCCGACCGGAGCTGGCTGTCCTTCTGGCCTATTCCAAGCTTACCCTCTATGAGGAGCTGCTGCCCTCCGACCTGCCGGACGATCCCCAGCTCGTCGAGGATCTGATGCGCTATTTCCCGGCAGTGCTGCAGGAGCGCTTCGCGGAGGCGATCGCCCGGCATCGCCTGCGGCGCGAGATCATCGCCACATATACCACCAACAGCCTGGTCAACCGGGTGGGCTCCACCTTCGTCCATGTGATGAAGGAGAAGACCGGGCTCGCCGCCTCGGACATCGCCCGCGCCTATGCCATCTGCCGCGGGGTCTTCGCGCTCCGCGAGCTGTGGAACGACATTCAGGCGCTGGACAACCAGGTCCCGGCCGGAAGCCAGTACGAGATGATGGATGCCGCGGGCCGCTTGGCCGAGGCCGGCACTCTCTGGTGCCTGCGCAACCTGCCGCTCCCGCTCAATATCGCCCTCCATATCGAAGGTTTCCGGCCCGGCATCGCCGAGCTCGACCAGGCGATCGAAGGCCTGATCTCCGAGGGCGGCCGAAAGAGTCTGGTCGAGCGGATCGAGCGCCTGACCAAGGACGGCGTACCGGAGGAGCTGGCGCATCGCGTCGCCCGCCTCGATTTCCTGGCGCCGGGCCTGGACATCGTCCGCATGGCCCAGCACGCGGACCGGCCGGTGGCGGAGGTCGGCGCCTGCTATTTCGCCGTCGGCCGGCGCTTCCATCTCGACTGGCTGCGCGGGGCGACCTCGGGGGTCAATCTCGACACGCATTGGGACAGGCTCGCGGTGGCGGCCATCGTCGAGGATCTCTATGGCCATCAGCGCGATCTTGCCGACAGCGTCATGCGCCAGGCGAACGGGGGCGGTATCGACGACTGGGTCGAGCGCCACCCCCAGCCGGTGCAGCGCATCGAGGCCCTGATCGCCGATCTGCGCCAGCAAGGCGGCCTCGACCTCGCCAAGCTCGCCGTCGCCAACCGCGAGCTCCGAAGTTTGTCGGGCGGTTAGGTTAGCTCGCCCCTCTCTCCATGCTCCTCGCCGCCTGACAGGCGGGCGATCGTATCCGGCCAATTTCGCTTCATTTTTCTGTTCGTCATCCCGGCGAAAGCCGGGATCCAGGCTTGCCAGAGGTCGCTGGTTACCCTGGACCCCGGCTTTCGCCGGGGTGACGGAAGAAAATGGGCAGGCCTAAACAACCGATACGCGATCGCCCCACCCCGACAGGTGACAAGGGGGGACGCCTGGCCGAGTTGGCTACGGCAGCTGCGCGCCCTGGATGTCGAGATAGAGTGCGTAGACGGAGGTGCTTCCGCACATGAATAGGCGGTTGCGCTTCTTGCCGCCGAAACAGAGGTTGGCGCAGGTCTCCGGCAGATGGACCTTGCCGATCATCTCGCCGTCCGGAGCGTAGCAGCGCACGCCATCCTCCGCCGGATCGGCCCAGCCCATGCTGCACCAGACATTGCCCTTCACATCCACCCGCATGCCGTCGGTGAAGCCTGGGGCGAAGTCGTCGGCGAAGACGCGGCTCTTGCGCAGCTTGTTGGCGACGACGTCAAAGACGCGGATATGAGCCGGGCCGCCATGGGTGGCGCCGCTGTCGACGATGTAGAGCAGCTTCTCGTCCGGCGAGAAGGCGAGCCCGTTGGGTCGCACGAAATCATCGACCGCCACCGTCGCCCGCCCGGTCTTGGGATCGAAGCGGTAGACATTGGTCGGCAGCTCGAACTTGTCGGTATGGCCCTCATATTCGCCGTCGATGCCATAGCCGGGATCGGTGAACCAGACGGCGCCGTCGGAGGTGACGACCACGTCGTTGGGGGCGTTCAGCTTCTTGTCGTTGAAGCTGTCCATCACCACGGTGATCCGCCCGTCATGCTCGGTCCGAGTGACGCGCCGAGCATCGTGCTCGCAGGTGACGAGCCGCCCTTCCCGGTCCCGGGTGTTGCCGTTGGAATAGTTGGAGGGCGCGCGGAAGACACTGACATGGCCGTCCTCCTCCAACCAGCGCATCATCCGGTTGTTGGGGATGTCGCTCCACAGGAGATAGCCGCCATCGCGGAAATAGACTGGGCCCTCGGCCCAGCGGAAGCCGGTGGCGATGCGCTCGATGCCGGAATTGCCCTGCTTGGGAAAGCGCTTGTCCAGCCTCTCGATGCGCGGGTCGGGAAAGCGCGTTCCCGGCAATGGTCCCAGCGGCAGGTCCGAGCGTGGTCCGCGGATCATGATGTCCTCCCCCCGTTGTGGCGCGTTTGGTCCGGGGCGTCACGCCGCCGTCACCATGCCGGTCGCGAAGGCTACACAATCCCGCCCTAGCTTCGCCACGGCAAACGACAGGAGGGGTCAGATGTCGATGTCCTACAGGTCCCGCTGGATCACCCGCCGTTCCTTCCTCTATGGCGTTGCCGCGGCCGGCGGCGGCCTGGTGGCCGCACCGCTGCTCAGCCGTCCGGTGCTTGCCGACACGGCCAAATCCTCGATCACCCATGGCGTGCAGTCGGGGGATATCCTGACGGACCGGCGGACCGCCCTTCGCGGATGCTGGTGGATTGGTCGCTGGACGAGAGCTTCGCCCGCACGGCCCGCGTGCCCGGCCCCAATGCCCTGGTGGACGGAGATTTCACGGCCCGGCTGGATCTGGTCGACCTGCCGGCGGGCCAGGATATCCACTACCGGGTCCAGTTCGAGGACCTGGCCAATCCGGGCTCGATCGGCGAGCCCGTGACCGGCCGGTTGCGCACGGCGCCGGCCGCACCCCGCAATATCCGCTTCGTCTTCTCCGGTGATGAGGCCGGGCAGGGCTGGGGCATCAATCCGAGCTGGGGCGGCTATCGCATCTACGAGGCGATGCGCGCCCAGAATCCCGATTTCTTCATCCATCAGGGCGACCAGATCTATGCCGACAACCCTCTCAAGGAGGAGGTCAAGCTGGATGACGGCACGGTGTGGAAGAACATCGTGCCGGCGGCCAAGTCCAAGGTGGCGGAGACCCTGGACGAATTCCGCGGCAACTTCGCCTATAACCTGACCGACGAGAACAAGCGCCGCTTCGCCGCCGAGGTGCCCTTCCTCGTCCAGTGGGACGATCACGAGACCCACAACAACTGGTATCCCGGCGAATCCTTCACCGGCGATACGCGCTACAAGCAGATCACCAGCGCCTCGGAGCTGGCGGCCAATGCGCGCCGCGCCATGTTCGAGTACAACCCCTTCCGGCCCAACGCCGTCGAGGCGGAGCGGGTCTATCGCAGCTTCGCCTATGGCCCGCTGCTCGAGGTCTTCATTCTCGACGAGCGCAGCTATCGCGGCCCCAACGGCACGAACCGCCAGACGACCCTGACGCCCGATGCGGCTTTCCTCGGCCCGCGCCAGCTCCTCTGGCTGAAGCAGGCTCTCCTCGCCTCCAAGGCGACCTGGAAGGTGATCGCCAGCGACATGCCGATCGGTCTCCAGGTGCCCGATGCCCAGGCCTGGATTCCCAAGGGGAATTTCGAAGCCTGGGCCAATGGCGACAACGGCGCGCCGCTGGGGCGCGAGCTCGAGCTCGCCAGCCTCTTCGCCTTTCTCAAGAACAACGCGATCCGCAACGTCGTCTGGATCACCGCCGACGTCCATTACGGCCAGGCGATCCGCTACGATCCAGCCAAGGGCGCGGCCGGCGATTTCGATCCCTTCTGGGAGTTCGTCGCCGGCCCCATCAACGCCGGCACATTCGGGCCCAACGACCTCGATATGAGCTTCGGGCCCGACGTGAAGTTCACGGCGATCCCCGCGGGCATGAAGCAGAACCAGCCGCCCAGCGCCGGGTACCAGTATTTCGGCCAGGCGGATATCGATGCCGGCACCGGCACACTCACCATGTCGATCAAGGACGCCACCGGCAAGGCGCTCTTCGCCCAGCCGCTGACGCCCCAGAGCTGAGCGAGGCAAGCTTGTCCTCTCCCGCGCAATGCGCGGGAGAGAAAGCGTTCAATGCCGAAAGTGCCGCATCCCCGTGAACACCATCGCCAGGCCGGCGGCATCGGCGGCGGCGATCACCTCGCCGTCGCGCATCGAGCCGCCGGGCTGGATCACCGCCGTGGCGCCGGCTTCGATGGCGGCCAGCAGGCCATCGGCGAAGGGGAAGAAGGCGTCGGAGGCGACGACCGAGCCCTTGGTGGGCGCCTCTTTGGCGCCGGCGGCCTCGCCCGCCTCCTTCGCCTTCCAGGCGGCGATGCGGGAAGAATCGACCCGGCTCATCTGCCCGGCGCCGATGCCCACTGTCGCCTCGCTTTTGGCATAGACGATGGCGTTGGATTTCACATGCTTCGCCACGGCGAAGGCGAAGAGCATGTCGGCGGTCTCCGCCGTGCTGGGCGCGCGCCGGGTCACGAGCTTCAGATCGCCCGCGCCGATGCGCCCATTGTCGCGGCTCTGGGCGAGGAATCCGCCGGCCAGGGTTTTCAGGCCGAGGCCGGGGGCGGCGGGATCGGGCAGCGATCCCGCTTCCAGCACCCGCAGATTCTTCTTCGCGGCCAGTAGCGCGCGGGCCTGAGGCTCGACCGCAGGCGCGATCACCACCTCGGCGAAAAGTTCGGCGATGGCCGCAGCCGTCGCCGCATCGAGAGCTTGGTTGACGGCGACGATGCCGCCGAAGGCGCTGACCGGATCTGAGGCCAGCGCCCGGCGATAGGCGCTCACCAGATCATCGCCCAGCGCCACGCCGCAGGGATTGGCATGCTTGACGATGACGACCGCCGGCCGCTGGAACTCCGCAACCAGCTCATAAGCGGCATCGGTGTCGTTCAGGTTGTTGTAGCTCAGCTCCTTGCCCTGGAGCTGGCGGGCACTGGCGACACCCGGCCTCTGCTCCGCGGTGGCATAGAAGGCCGCCTGCTGATGCGGGTTCTCGCCATAGCGCAGCATCTGGCGGCGCTCGCCGGCCAGCACGAGCCGCGGGGCCAGCGGCTCCGCGCGGGCCATCCAGCTCGCGATCGCCGCATCATAGGCGGCGGTGCGGGCGAAGGCCGCGGCGGCGAGCCTCTTGCGCGTGGCGAGGCCGAGCGCGCCCTGCTTCGCCGCCATCTCCTCCATGATCGCCGCGTAATCCGCGGGCGATGTGACCACGGCGACGAAATCGTGGTTCTTCGCCGCGGCGCGGATCATCGCCGGCCCACCCACGTCGATGTTCTCGATGCAGGTCGCCTCATCTGCGCCGGAAGCGACCGTCGCCTCGAAGGGGTAGAGGTTCGAGACCAGGAGGTCGATGGGAGCGATGCCATGCGCGCTCATGGCCGCGCGATGCTCGGCGCTATCGCGCCGCGCCAGCAACCCGCCATGGATCTTCGGATGCAGGGTCTTGACCCGCCCGTCCATGATCTCGGGAAAGCCCGTATGGGCCGAGACCTCGGTGACGGCGAGGCCGGCCTCGATCAGCGCCCTGGCGGAGCCGCCGGTGGAAAGCAGCGCCACGCCCCGGCCCGACAGGAAGCGGGCGAGGTCGACCAGCCCGGCCTTGTCGGAAACGGAGATCAGGGCACGGGCGATGGGAATATCGGTCATCGATCGCTAGGCGGCGGTGAGCGGCTCGGGCAGGCGATAATCGGGCACCAGGCGCGACAGGCAGGCGCGCAGCAGCTCGGCATCCCGCCCATCGGTGGCGGCCGCGAGCGCATCCAGCGCCGGCTGCAGGGCCGGCCAGTCCAGCGCGCCGGGCTCGATGCGCAGCAGCCCCGGCACGCCGGCGGGGGTGGGCTGCTCCTCCTCGCGATAGAGGCGCTCATGCAGCTTCTCGCCCGGGCGCTTGCCGGTGAAGACGATCTTGACGTCCACCTCCGGCTGTTTGCCGGCGAGCCGGATCATCTGCCGGGCGAGATCGACGATGCGCACCGGCTCGCCCATATCGAGCATGAAGACCGCCCCGGGCTGCGGCTGGCGATGGGCGAGTGCCGCGGCCTGGAGCACCAGCTCAACCGCCTCGCGCGTGGTCATGAAATAGCGCGTCATGTCCGGATCGGTGACGGTGAGCGGCCCGCCGCGGCCGAGCTGCTCCTGGAACAGCGGCACCACCGAGCCCGCCGAACCCAGCACATTGCCGAAGCGCACCGCCAGGAAGCGGCAGCCGCGGCCCGCCGCGACGCTGCGGCGGTCCAGCGCCTGGCAGATGAGCTCGGCGGCGCGCTTGGCGGCACCCATGATGCTGGTGGGTGCCACCGCCTTGTCGGTGGAGATCAGCAGCATCTGATCGACGCCGCTCGACAGGCAGACCTCGGCGAGCTCACGCGTCCCAAGCACATTGGTGGCGACGGCCTCAGGCGCATTGGCCTCGGCCAGGGGCACATGCTTGAGGGCGGCGGCATGGAAGACGAGCTCCGGCCGCTCCTCGGCAAAGACCGCCTCGAGGCGGGCGCGGTTGCGGATATCGCCCAGCACCGCGCGGCGCGGCAAGGCGGGCTGGAGCGTGCCGATCTCGCGGTCGATCTCATAGAGCAGGAACTCGGAATGATCGAGCAGGGTGAGGCGCGCCGGGGTGAATCCGGCGATCTGGCGCGAGAGCTCGCTGCCGATGGAGCCGCCGGCGCCGGTGACGAGGACGCGCTTGCCGGCGATCAGCTCGCCCATGGGTGCGGAATCGAGCACTTGGCGCGGCCGGCCGAGGAGATCCTCCACCGCCACGGGCATCAGGGTCTGCTGCTGGTTGCCGTCCGTGTGATGCAGCTCCGTCATTCGCGGCAGGCGTGCCAGCGTCATGCCGCGCGCCTCGGCGATTGCGACCAGCCCGCGCAGCGCCTCGCGATCGACAGCGTCATCGGTCAGCACGAAGCGCTGAGGCGCCTTGCCTGCGCCCGCGAGGCGCTCGATCACGGTGGAGGCTTCCTTCAGGGTGGCCATGACGGGGACACCGTGGATGCGCCGGCCCACCCGGCCGCCACCCCGGTCGAGGATGCCGATGACCGCGTAGGGTGCCGCGGCGGTGCGGCGCGTCTCGCGAATGAAGGCCTCGGCCGCATCGCCCGCTCCGACCAGCAGCACCGGCACGGCGAGGGGCCGGGCCCGCTGGCCGAGCTGGCCGATATTGCCGTCGCGCAGGAGGCGGTAGAGGAAGCGCGAGGCACCCAGCAGGAAAATCAGCACGAACCAGTTGATCAGCATCGCCGAGCGCGGATAGCCCTCGAGGCGGGTGGTGAGGAACTGGAGGGCCAGGAAGAGCAGCACGGTCAGGCTGACTGCGCGGGCGATGTCCACCAGGTCGGGCAGCGAGACATAGCGCCACACGCCGCGGTTGAGGCCCGAGAAGGCGAAGACCGCCACGGCGCAGGTGGCGAACATCAGGGTTCCGAGCCCGAGGAAGGGCAGATCGTTCTGAAAGCTGCCGACCCTGAGCCACACGGAGAGCGGAAAGGAGATGGCGGCCATCGCCACGTCATGCAGCAGCGTGAGGGCCGGAGGTGGGGCGAATCGGCGGCGGAGGCTCATGATAGGGCGCCGACCATAGCAAGGGCCCTCCGGAGGCTCAATGCGAGGCGCGAGGGAGCCCTCAATGCCGTTCGGCCCCGGAGATGGCCGCATCCTCGGGCCGGCGCATCAGGCGGCGGATGAGCACGAAAACGGTCAGGCCGGCGCCGGCCAGGG
>DATBBO010000736.1:0-9892 GCA_036270995.1 Dongiaceae bacterium
CATGGCCTTCTTCCTCGAGGCCACATTCGTCGGCCTCTTCTTCTTCGGCTGGGACCGGATGCCCAAGCTCGGCCATCTTGCCGCTACCTGGCTGATGGCGCTCGGCACGAATCTATCGGCGCTCTGGATCCTCATCGCCAATGGCTGGATGCAGTTTCCGGTCGGCGCGAAATTCAACCCCGCCACCATGCGCATGGAGATCACCTCCTTCACCGAGGTGCTGTTCAATCCCGTGGGCCAGGCGAAGTTCGTGCACACGGTCAGCGCCGGCTATGTCACCGGCGCCGTCTTCGTCATGGCCATCAGCGCCTGGTACCTGCTCAAGGGCCGCAACATCGCCTTCGCCAAGCGCTCGATGACGGTGGCGGCGAGCTTCGGGCTCGCCTCTGCGCTTTCGGTGGTCGTGCTGGGGGATGAGAGCGGCTACCTCGCCGGCGAGAACCAGAAAATGAAGCTCGCCGCCATGGAGGCCATGTGGAAGACGGAGCCGGCGCCGGCCGCCATCACCGTCATCGGGCTTCCCAGCGTGCACGACCGGGAGACCGCCTATGCCATCAAGCTGCCCTGGATTCTCGGCCTGATCGCCACGCGTTCGATCGATACCGTGATCCCCGGCATCGAGGATCTCGTCGCCCATGCAGGCGAGCGGATCAAGAGCGGCATGATCGCCTATGGGGCTCTCGCCAAGATCCGCAGCAATCCCGCCGACAGCGCGGCGCGGGCCGATTTCGACGCCCATGTCGCCGATCTCGGTTATGCCCTGCTGCTGAAGCGCTTCACCGACAAGGTGACCGACGCCACGCCATCGCAGATCGAGCAGGCGGCCTGGAGCACGGTGCCCAATGTCCCCTTGCTCTTCTGGGCCTTCCGGGTCATGGTCGGCTTCGGGCTGCTCTTCATCGCCTTCTTCGCCTTCGCCTTCTGGCTCTCCGCGGTGCGGAGGCTCACCCGCTACCGCTGGTTCCTGCGCGCGGCTCTCCTCATCCTGCCCGCGCCCTGGATCACCATGGAGCTCGGCTGGATCGTCGCCGAATACGGGCGCCAGCCATGGAGCATCGACGGGGTGCTGCCGACCTATCTTTCGGTTTCCAGCATCACTCCCGGCCAGGTGGAGTTCAGCCTCGCAGGCTTCATCCTCTTCTATTCGACCCTCGCCGTGGTCGAGCTCTATCTGATGCTGAAATACATCCGCCTCGGCCCCGAGGGCCATGGCGGGGGCGTGGAAGCCAGCCACATCACGCCCGGCCCCTCGCGCTATCCCGGGCCGCGGCCGGCGGAATAGGGGGCGGCCATGTATTTCCTCGACTACGAGACGCTCCGGTTCATCTGGTGGGTGCTGCTGGGAGTGCTGCTCATCGGCTTTGCCGTCATGGACGGCTTCGATCTCGGCACCGTCATGCTGCTGCCCTTCATCGCCCATGACGACCGCGAGCGGCGGATCGTGATCAACACGGTGGGGCCGGTCTGGGAGGGCAACCAGGTCTGGCTGATCCTGGGCGCCGGCGCGATCTTCGCCGCCTGGCCCATGGTCTATGGCACGGCCTTCTCGGGCTTCTACCTCGCCATGTTCCTGGTGCTCTGCTCCCTCATTCTCCGGCCTGTCGGATTCAAATACCGCAGCAAGATGCCTGGAGCCCGCTGGCGCGCCAATTGGGACAGGCTGCTCTTCCTGGGCGGCTTCGTCCCGGCCCTCATCTTCGGCGTTGCCGTGGGCAACGCGCTGCGCGGTGTGCCTTTCCGCTTCGACGACACGATGCGCCTCGACTATCAGGGTGGGCTGATCGGGCTTCTCAATCCCTATGCGCTGCTCTGCGGGCTCGTTTCCGTCACCATGCTGGCGATGCATGGCGCAGCCTATCTGGCGGCCAAGGCGGAGGAGCCGGTGGCGGGCCGTGCGCGCCGCATCACCTTTGCGGCGGCCTTCGTTCTGATCCTGTTCCTTGCTTTGGCCGGAATCTGGACCGGGAGCAGCATGGGCTATCGGATCACCGGCGCGATCGCCCATGACGGGCCCTCCAATCCGCTGACCAAGACGGCGGAAGCAGCGGCGGGAGCCTGGCTCGCCAATTACAGCGCGCTGCCTTGGACCATGCTCGCCCCGCTGCTGGCTTTCCTGGGCGCGCTCCTGGCGGCAATGTTCGCCCGCAGCGGCCGGCGGGACGGTCTCGCCTGGATCGCAAGCGCCATCGGCGTCGCTGGCGTGGTGGCGACGGCGGGGGTCAGCATGTTCCCCTTCATCCTGCCCTCCTCCCTCGATCCGCGCAGCAGCCTGACGGTCTGGGATTCGTCATCGAGCCAGCTGACGCTGCAGGTGATGCTGATCGCCGCAGTGATCTTCGTACCGGTCATCATCGCCTATACGGGCTTCGTCTACCGCGTGCTCCGCGGCCGCGTGACCAGCCAGCAGATCGACGCGGATCCCGAGAGCTACTGAGGAAACGGAGGCAATCGCACCATGTGGTATTTCAGCTGGATCCTCGGCCTCGGCCTGGCTTGCGCCTTCGCCATCCTCAACGCCATGTGGTTCGAGGTGATGGACGACGGCACGGACTGACGGTGCCTCTGGGCCACAACAAGCAGCAGGCCGAGTCTATTTCGGCTTCCGGGCCACCAGATCGATGAGCGCAGACATGCCGTGATGGGCCTTACCCTCGGTGATCGTGCTGTCGTGGGTCTTGAGGGAGATGATATCGAGATCCGCGAATGACTCGCGCAACAGCACCTCGGTATACATGTTCGCGGCATCGGGCGGGCCGCCGGTGCCATAGGCGAGCTGCTCGGGCCGATAGCCCTGCAACAATAAGAGGCCGCCCGGCACCATCGCCTCCACGATCCGCGTGAAGATGCGCTCTCGCAAGCTGGGCCCGGCGAACTGGATGAAGATCGCCACGACCGCATCGAACTTTTCCGCCGGCCACCGCCAGCGCGCAAGATTGGCTTCCTCGAAGCGCAGCTGAGCACCCTGCTCGGCGGCATAGCTCCGGGCCTTGGCCAGTGCCACCGGCGAGATGTCGACCGAGAGCACATCGAGCCCGCGCTTCGCCAGGAATACGCCGTTGCGGCCCTCGCCATCGGCAAGGCAGAGCACCCGCTGACCGGGGGCGAGTCGGTGGGCCTCCGCCTCGAGGAAGGTGTTCGGCGCGCGGCCGAAAAGAAAGCCCTCGGCGGCGGCATAGCGCTGATTCCAGGCATCGCGCGCCTGGTCTTCCACCTGCCGATCCTTCTGCGACATGACCCTTCCTTTCTATCGCCCAATGGGCGCCCAATCGGCGAAAGCGGCAAAAATCGGACAATTGACAATAGAACGCGGGTTGCCGCGTCCATCGGTCGCTCTTTGCTTCGCCGCGTCCAATGAGCTATGTCACCTGACCCTACAGCATCGGGATCATGGCATGTCACTGCTTCAATCGATCCTCCTCGCCGCCCTCCAGGGCGTGACCGAGCTTTTCCCCGTCAGCAGCCTGGCTCATGCCGTCATCCTGCCCTCGCTCCTGGGCTGGAACATCGACCAGCAAAACCATGTCTTCCTGCCCTTCCTGGTCATGCTGCATCTGGGCACGGCGGCAGCACTCCTGATCTTTTTCTGGCGCGAATGGATCGACATCCTCTTCGCCCTGCTGGGACGGGGCGGCGCGGCGGCGGTGGCCGCGAACCGGCGCCTTCTTCTGCTCCTCGTCGTCGGCACGATCCCGGCGGTGATCATCGGTTTCGCGCTCGAGAAGTTCCTGCGCGGCTTGTTCGGCGCGCCGACGGTGGCGGCCGCCTTCCTGATCGTCAACGGCATCGTCCTGCTGGTCGCCGAGCGCCTGCGCCGGCGCGCGGGCGCTGGCAGCCTGGACCAGCTCACCTGGCGCCAGGCGCTCTTCATCGGCACGCTGCAATGCGGTGCCTTGATACCGGGACTCTCGCGCTCGGGCCTCACCATGGGCGCTGGTCTGGCGGCCGGCCTGACCCATGCGGAATCCGCCCGATTCTCCTTCCTGCTGGCAACGCCGATCATCGCCGGGGCCGGGGTGCTCGAGCTGCCGAAGCTGCTCCATGGCGGGGCCGATGCCGGCATCAGCATGAGCGTGGCCGTCATCGGCGGCATCGTCGCGGGCGTCACCGCCTATGCCAGCACCGCCTTTCTGATGTACTTCTTCAAGCGCCATGACTTCCAGGCCCTGAATCCCTTCGCCTATTACTGCCTGGCGGCGGGGGTCGTGGCTTGGCTGCTCCTGAGCGGCCTGGTTTGAGTAAAGCTGTAGCGATGTGAACACCGATGCGATCCGGGCCAGATGGCGGGTCTTCCGCCAGAAGGCCCGCAACGACGACCTCTTCCTCATCGTCCTCGCGACATTGGCGGGAATCCTGGCCGCCATCGGCGTCATTGCCATGCGCGAGATCGTTTCCCTGCTCCACCAGATCCTCTATGGCGTCGGGCCCGGCGACGATGCCTTGCAGCAGGGTGGCTTCGCCTGGTGGCGACCCTTTGCCGTGCTGAGCGGCGGCGGCCTCGCCTATGGCCTCATCGCCTATCTGATCCGCCGCCGGCGGAAGGAGGATCCCCTCGATGTGATCGAGGCGAATGCCCTCCATGGCGGTGTGCTCTCTCTCCGGGACGGCTTCCTCATCTCGGCTCAGACGGTGGCCTCGGTGGGGCTCGGCGCCTCGGTCGGGCTCGAGGCCGGCGTCAGCCAGCTCGGCGGGGCGGCTGCGAGCTGGCTGGGGCGGCGCCTGCATCTCAGCCGCACCTCGCTGCGCACCATGGTCGGCTGCGGCGCCGCCGCAGCCATCGCCGCCCTGTTCAACGCCCCGATCGGCGGGATTTTCTATGCCCTGGAGCTGGTGATTGGGGGCTATGCGGTCAGCGCCATGGTGCCGGTGGCGGTCGCCGCGATCACCGCGACCCTTACCGCCCATCTCGTCTTCGATGTCAACCCCATCTACTACATCGTCACCCCCCCGATGCTGACCACTCTGGACTACTTCCTCTTTGCCGGTCTCGGGGTGGCGGCGGCGGCAATCGGCGTGGCGGTCATGTGGGCCGCGACCACTGTGGAGGCGCTGTTCCGCTGGGCCGCGATCCCGAGCTGGCTGCGCCCGGCCCTGGGCGGGCTGGCGGTGGCGGCCGTCGGGATGCTGGCGCCGCCGGTGCTGGGCTCCGGCCATGGCGAGCTGACGACGACGCTGACGACAAACCTCACCTTCCAGCTCATGCTGGGCCTGTTGCTCGCCAAGGCCCTGGCCTCGGCGATCAGCATCGGCTGCGGCTTTCGCGGCGGGCTCTTCAGCGCCTCCCTGCTCATCGGCAGCTTTCTCGGGACGGCCTACTGGCTGGTCTGCTTTCATTTCATGCCCACCCGCATCGCCGTGCATTCCGCCTATGCCGTGGTCGGAATCGGCGCCGTCGCCGCCTCGGTGGTGGGGGCGCCCATGACCATGATCCTGCTGGTCTTCGAGACGACCACGGACTACACGATGACCGTCGGCGTGGCGCTCGCCGTCATCATCGCCACGATCGGCACGCGGCGGTGGTTCGGCTATTCCTTCTCGACCTGGCGCTTCCATCTTCGCGGCGTCAGCCTGAAGGGCGCCTATGACATCGGGCGCATGTACGACCTCACGGTCCGCCGGGTGCTGGACCGCGCCATCCTGAGGGTGGATGGCGCGACCAAGCTCGCCGATCTCCCGCGCCTGTTCCATGAGCAGCGCCAGTCTCTGGCCTTCGTCCAGCAGCCGGATGAGACCCTGATCGGCGTCATCGATGCCGCCGAGCTCACCCTGAAGCTGGCGGTCCCGGGCGAGGAAGAGGCGACGGCGGAAAGCGCGGCGCACCGGCCCGCCAAGCTGCTGACGCCCCAGGACCGCCTCAGCACCGCGCTCGCCGTGCTGGAAGCGGGCCAGTTCGACGCGGCGCCGGTCGTCATGTCGACGACCGATCCGCGGCTGATCGGCTGCGTCCACGAGGCCGACCTGCTGCGCTCGTATATCGAGGAGGCGGACCGGATGCGTCGCGAAGATCTGGGAGGCGTCGGCCTCTTTGCCCATGAGGGCGCCGCAACCGAAGAGGAATGATCCTCTGGCGGTGACCAAAAGCAGCGTGCCACGATTCGGCCGCATTCGCCTTCGAAATCCCACAATTCCCGATTACATAAGGCAGCCTGCATCACACGCCGAAGGCGAAGGAAATCACCCGGCGCGCCGTGCAAGAAATAGCGGGCGGACCGCTCGGGCCGCGCCCGCGAGAGCAAGGGATGGGGCGGAAGCCGTGAATGTCGACGCATCGTGCAAGGCAGGATCGAGCCCCGTAGCCGGAAGGTTGCGGAACGAAAACGGCCTTTGCTGCTTCCATTCCAAATGGGCTTCTCGGATCCCGGCCCGAGCTTGAATCTGGCAGGTAGAACATGACCGCACGTCATTTCCTCCATGTCGGCATCCTGGCCTTGGGCCTCGCCCTGGCCACAACATCCGCGCAGGCCCAGAGCAGCGGCAGCATGGCCGTGGCCCCTTTGCCGGCCGGCGCCGCGCCCGCCGCACCCGGACCGACGACCGCCGACCCACCCTCCCGCGTGGGGCGCCTGGCCCAGATGAGCGGCACCGTCTCCTTCCACACCTCGGACGAGACCCAGTGGGAGGCCGCGACCCTCAACTACCCGATCACCAGCGGCAATTCGCTCTGGACCGAGCCGCAAGCTCATGCCGCCGTCGATATCGGCGGCAGCCGGGTCTACATGGACAGCCAGACCCTGCTCGACATCGGCACGCTGAACGATCAGGGCTTCCAGGCACAGTTGCCCCAGGGCGCGGTCTTCCTGCGCACCGGCGGCAATGATGGCGGCTTCGAGATCGATACGCCCCGTGGCGCCGTTACCGTCAACCAGCCAGGCCATTACGAGATTGTCGCCGGCGATTCCACGCATCCGACGACGGTAACGGCGCTGGACGGCAGCGCCCAGATCACAGGCCCCGGCGTCAACATGACCGTCGCCGCAGGCCAATCCGCCTCGCTCGCGGGGCAGAACCCGGTCACCGGCACGACCGGTTCCGCCCAGCAGGACCCCTTCACCAGCTATGTGGCGGGGATCGAGCAGCCCTACGCCAATCCCGCCCCGGCCCAGCAGCAGGTCCAGCAGCAGACCCAGCAATATGTCTCGCCGGGCATGACCGGCTATCAGGACCCGGCCCAGCAGCAGGTTCAGCAGCAGACCCAGCAATATGTCTCGCCAGGCATGACGGGCTATCAGGACCTGGCCCAGTACGGCCAATGGCAGCAGACCCCCGATTACGGCCCCGTCTGGTACCCGCAGGTCGCCGCGGACTGGGCGCCCTATCGCTATGGCCATTGGGCCTATGTCTGGCCATGGGGCTGGACCTGGATCGACGACTCGCCCTGGGGCTTCGCCCCCTTCCACTACGGGCGCTGGGTGCAGGTCGGCCCGGCCTGGGCGTGGGTGCCTGGCGCCATCGTCGCCCAGCCGGTCTATTCGCCGGCGCTGGTTTCCTTCTTCGGCGATGTCGGCGGCATCGGGATCAACCTCGGAATCGGCCCGTCGGTGGGCTGGGTCCCGCTCGGCCCCGGCGAGATATGGTATCCGCCCTATCGCTACAGCCCGCGCTATATCCGCAACCTCAACATCACCAATGTGAACATCACGCAGATCACGAACATCAACATCTACAACAACCGGCCGATCGGCAATTTCATGAACCGGCGCGCGGCGACCCTGGTCAGCGCCTCCGCCATGGCCAATTCGCAGCCCATCGGCCGCGCCTTCCACAACATTCCCGCCGCCAACTGGCAGGGGCAGCTCGCCCGGGTGACATCGCGCGCGGATGTGCCGGTGAAGCCGACGCTGCGGACGGCGGGCCTGACGCCGACAGTGGCGCGCCAGTTCGGCCAGACCTTGCCGGCGAACGGCCAGATCCACCCGCAAGCCCCCGGCCCGAAGGTCGCCTCGAACAACCATCCGGGCGTGACCCTCGGCAACGGGCACAGCTTGCCGAGCTTCGCAACCGCCCAGCAAAACGCAGGCAAGACCCAGCCGCAGAACGGGCGGGTGATCGTGCTGGGCAATAACGGCCAGAGCTCGGGCCAGAGCTTCGGCGGCTTCAGCCAGCAGAGCCAGAAATCGCCGAAGTTCACGGCGCCGGGCCCCGCCATCCTGCCGCATGACAATGGCAGCACGGCCAATCGCGGCATCGCCGCCCTGGGCAATGCGGCAACGGGCAACAATCAGAACGCCAGCCAGCGCTGGTCCTTCCTGCCGCCGCTGCAGAAACCGGGGCAAGGCAATGCGCAGACCGGCTTGCAGAGCAATGCCTTCAACTCTGTCTGGCAGCCGAAGACGCAGGGTCAGTCGACCCAGGGGCAATCCCATGGTCAGGCGATGATCGTCCCGGGCAATACGGGCCAGAACCTCAAGGGCCAGGGCGCCGGTCAGGGTGCCAACACCCAGCGCCTCGCCAATTTGCCGCCGCCGCACAAGCAGCCCCAGACCTCACGTAACAATCAAGCGACCACCAACGGCCTGAAAGGCTATCAGGGCACGGCTACCTGGAAGGGTCAGCAGGGCACGCAAACCTTTAAGAGCCAGCAAAGCACGGCGACCTTCAAGGGTCAGCAGGGCACCGTCCAGCACGGAAGCTTCTCGCAGTCGGGCGGCTTCACCTTCCAGCAGCACCAGCCGCAACAACAGCAGCAGAAGGTCACCAACCGCAATCAGCTGCCCCCGCCGAAGCAGCCGGGCGGCAACTGACCCCGTATCCTTCGTCTTGGCCGGGGTTTCGCCGGCCAAGACGAGGCGCAGCGCTAATCCGGCAGGCCGGAGATCAGATAGAGGGTCTTCAGAATGCCGCTCGGGGTGGTCCCCTGCTGGAAGCTCTGCGAGAAAATGGCGGTGATCTGGCCCTCGCGGTAGAGGTGGCTCAGCGCTCTATCGATCGCGAGACGGAAATCTTCATCGCCATGCGGCAGCGCCAGGGCATAGGGCTCGACGGTCAGATCATTGTCGGCCAGCAGCAGCTTCGTCGGATCCTTGCTCTGCTTGATCAGAGACTGAAGGATCGCGCGATCGGCGAAATAGGCCGAGATGGTGCCCGCATCCAGCAGGCTGAGCCCTTCCTCGTGAGTCTTGGCGGGGACGACTTCGGCGGCGATGTTCTCGTCCTTCAGCGAGTTGTTCAGCGCCTCCTGGGTCGTGGTGCCGTCAAGCACACCGATCTTGCGGCCGGCCATCGCCTGAAGGCTCTGCGGCCCGTCGGTGCGAATCAGCAGCGAGGCGCCGTCGACGAAGGTCGGGAGGGAAAAATCGACGACCTCCCGGCGTGAGAGCGTAGCCGTCGTCGCCTCGCAGAGCAGATCGGCCTTCTGATCGCGGATCGCATCGAACCGATCTTCGGCGGTGACCGGCACATAGACGATGTTGAGGCTGGGGAGCTGAAGCTGCTGGGTCAGGCTCTTGGCGACCGCCCGGCAGATTTCGACGATGAAGCCCTGAGGCTCCGCGCTGCCGGTTTGAAAGGAGAAGGGCGGCGCATCCGGGCGATAGGCGATTCGCAGCGTCTTGTCCTGGCGCAAGCGATCGAGCGTGCCGGCGGCCGCAGCGTCCCCAGCCCATATGGCTGTCGTGGCGAGCGCGACGAAGACGGCGGATAGCGCGGCGAACGATCCTTTCGACATCATGACGAGCCTCCCCTTTGTTTCCTCTGGCTTGCCGTGGAGCCTGCCACAAGTTCCAAGTCCTTGTCCCCCATGTCTCCGAGGGTCAGGTCGCTCCGGCCACCGGTGGCAAAAAGTAGCGCGGTATCAGTGGCATAGCGGCAACGGTCCGCTGCTATTTGCCACCAACGGCGGCACAATCGGTTCCTATATCAACGGGGCTTGGGCCGTTCCGAAGGGAAGATTGTCATG
>DATBBO010000737.1:0-15527 GCA_036270995.1 Dongiaceae bacterium
GATCGCGCATTGGCGGGCCGGCGCCTCTCGACATACTTTGCAATCGATCGGATCTGAGGCGGGAGCACTGGGTTGAGCGAAGACACACTGGGGCGCCGGGCCAGCCTGGCGGATGGCACGGTCTTTGCCATCCTGGCCGCCATCAGCTTCTCCCATTTCCTCAATGACACGATCCAGTCGCTGCTGCCGGCGATCTATCCGCTGCTCAAGACTTCCTTTCGCCTCAGCTTCGTCCAGATCGGCCTCATCACGCTCACCTTCCAGATCACGGCCTCCATGCTACAGCCGGTGGTGGGCTACTACACCGACCGTCATCCCAAACCCTTCTCGCTCGCCATCGGCATGGGCTCCTCCCTCTGCGGACTGCTCCTGCTGGCGGTGGCCAATCACTTCTATCTCCTGCTCGTGGCGGCGGCGCTGATCGGGACTGGCTCCTCGATCTTCCATCCGGAATCCTCGCGCGTGGCGCGGCTGGCTTCTGGCGGACGCCACGGCCTCGCCCAGTCCTTCTTTCAGGTGGGTGGCAATATCGGCTCGGCCATCGGGCCGCTACTCGCGGCCTTCATCGTCGTGCCCAACGGGCAGAGGAGCATCGCCATCTTCTCCGTCGTGGCGCTGCTCGCCATGGCCGTTCTGTGGAATGTGGGGCGCTGGTACCGGGATCATGTGGGCAGCCGCCGGGCCAAGGCGCCTGCCATGCATGCGGATCAGCTTGCCCGGCTCGGCCGCGGCCGGATCATCGGCGCGATCGCCATCCTGCTGACCCTCATCTTCTCGAAGTATTTCTATCTGGCGAGCCTGACCAGCTATTTCACCTTCTATCTCATCAGCAAGTTCGGCCTCTCTGTCCAAGCCGCCCAGATCCACCTCTTCATCTTCCTGGGCGCGGTCGCGGTGGGCACCCTCGTCGGCGGTCCGGTGGGCGACTATTTCGGCCGCAAATATGTGATCTGGTTCTCGATCCTGGGCGTGCTGCCCTTCACTCTCATGCTGCCCTATGCGAATCTGTTCTGGACGGGCGTGCTGACCGTCGTCATCGGCCTGATCCTGGCCTCGGCCTTCGCCGCCATCCTGGTCTATGCCACGGAACTCATTCCGGGAAAGGTCGGCACGGTCGCCGGACTGTTCTTCGGCTTTGCCTTCGGCATGGGCGGCCTGGGTGCCGCGCTTCTCGGCTGGCTGGCCGATCTGACCAGCATCGACTTCGTCTACAAGGTCTGTGCCTTCCTGCCAGCCATTGGGCTGCTGGCGGCCCTGCTTCCCAATCTCGACGGTGCGCGCCGGCGGCGCAGAGCCCAGGCGGTCTAGCTCAGGCTCGCCGATTCACGCGGCCTGGCGCCAGCCTTCCAGCCAGAGGGCGAGATCGGCCAGCGCGCGTGCCGCGAGCGCGGGCTTTCGCGACTGACGCCCCTTGCGCCCGCCCGGCTGCTCAGCCATGGGCGGGAAGAGCCCGAAATTGATGTTCATGGGCTGGAAGTGGCGATCATCGGCGCCGCCGGTGATATGGGCCAGCAGCGCACCCAGCGCCGTGGTCGGCGGCGGCGGGGCGAGCTCCCGGCCGAGCCGCTCGGAGGCAAGAAAACGGCCGGCAAGCAGGCCGATCCCAGCACTCTCCACATAGCCTTCCACGCCGGTGATCTGCCCGGCGAAACTGAGGCGTGGCGCGGCCTTGAGGCGCAGGCGCTGGTCGAGCAGCCGCGGGCTGTTGAGGAAGGTATTGCGATGGAGCCCGCCGAGGCGGGCGAACTCGGCCTGCTCCAGGCCGGGGATCATGCGGAAGATGCGGACCTGCTCGCCATATTTGAGTTTGGTCTGGAAGCCCACGATGTTGAACAGGCTGGCGAGCGCATTGTCCTGGCGGAGCTGGACCACGGCATGGGGACGCCGGCCCGTGGCCGGATCGGTCAGCCCCACGGGCTTCATCGGTCCGAAGCGCAATGTCTCGCGGCCCCGCGCCGCCATCACCTCGATGGGAAGGCAGCCGTCAAAATAGGGGGTGCTCGCTTCCCATTCCTTGAACTCGGTCTTGTCGCCGGCCAGCAGCGCATCGACAAAGGCCTCGTATTGCGCGGCGTCGAGCGGGCAATTGATGTAGTCCGCGCCGTCGCCGCCGGGGCCCTTCTTGTCATAGCGCGACTGGAACCAGGCGCGGCCGAAATCGATGCTCTCGCGATGGACGATGGGCGCGATGGCATCGAAGAAGGCGAGGGAGTCCTCGCCGGTCAGAGCGCGGATCGCCTCGGCCAGCGCCGGGGAGGTGAGCGGCCCGGTGGCGAGGATCACCGAGCCCCATTCGTCCGGGGGCAGGCCTGCGACCTCGCCGCGCTCGAGGCGGATCAGCGGCTCGCTGGCGATCCGGCGCGTGACCTCCTCGGCGAAGCCGTCGCGGTCCACGGCGAGGGCACCGCCGGCGGGCAGCTTGTGGGCATCGGCCGCCGCGAGGATGAGGGACCCACACCGGCGCATCTCCTCATGGAGCAGGCCCACGGCATTGTTCATCGCGTCGTCGGAGCGGAAAGAGTTCGAGCAGACGAGCTCCGCCATGCGGTCGGTCTTGTGGGCCTCGGTCTGCCGCTGTGGCCGCATCTCATGCAGCACCACGGCGATGCCGGCCCTGGCGAGCTGCCAGGCCGCTTCGCTCCCGGCGAGCCCGCCGCCGACCACATGGACCGCATTGTTCCGATTGTCCCGCATCAGATGAACAGATAGCGTCGGGTCGATCCGCGAGCAAGGAGGTGGCCGTGCTGCATCTGTTCAACCCGGAGACGATCTGCAAGCCGTTCTCACGCTACAGCCATGGCGCCCTGGTCGAGGGCCAGATGCGCTGGCTCCATATTTCGGGCCAGGTGGGCGCGCGCCCTGACGGCACGCTGGAGCAGGGCTTCGAGGCCCAGGCGAAGCAGGCCTGGGCCAATCTCATCGCCGTGCTCGAAGCGGGCGGCATGGCGCGCAGCGACCTGGTGAAGGTCAATGTCCTCCTGACGCGGGCGGGCGATGTGCCGGCCTCGCGCAAGATCCGGGACGAGGCGCTCCAGGGCGCGGCCCCGGCCTCGACGCTAGCGGTCATCTGCGCGCTCGCCCATCCCGACCTCCTCTTCGAGGTCGAGGCCGTCGCGGCACGGTCGGCCTAGGCAGCGGGCATGGAGCAGAACGACAAATATCTGGTGCAGCTCCGGCGCGAGCTGACCCGCTCCCAGGCCCAGCTCGGCAAGGCGGAGAGCCAGCGCGACAAGCTGCTGGAGCAGAACCGGAAGCTGCGCAAGCTGATCGAGGATAACGGCGTCAAGCTGCCGGCAAGGCTGCGCTGGCCAGACTGATCGCGATCGGGAGACCCAAGCGGATGCATGTCATGATCATCGGTGCGGCGGGCATGATCGGCCGCAAGCTGACGGAAAAGCTCGCTGCGACCGGCCGGCTCGGCGAGCGCACCATCGCCAGGCTGACGCTTGTCGATGTCGTCGAGCCGCAGGCGCCGGCCGGCTTCGCCGGCAAGACGGTCTCGACGACCGCCGATCTCTCGGCCCCGGGCGCCGCTGCGAAGGCGATCGCAGCGCGGCCCGATGTCATCTTCCATCTGGCGGCGATCGTCTCCGGTGAGGCCGAGGCGGATTTCGACAAGGGCTATCGCATCAATCTCGACGGCACGCGCCTGCTCTTCGAGGCGGTGCGGGAGGAGGGGCTGAAGTCGCCCTATCGGCCGCGCCTCGTCTTCACCTCCTCAATCGCGGTTTTCGGGGCGCCCTTTCCCGAGGTGATCGGGGATGAGTACTTCACCACGCCGCTGACCAGCTACGGCACGCAGAAGGCGATTGGTGAGCTGCTCCTGGCCGACTTCTCCCGCCGGGGATTCTTCGACGGGATCGGATTGCGCCTGCCGACGATCTGCATCCGCCCGGGCAAGCCCAACAAGGCGGCCTCGGGATTCTTCTCCAACATCCTGCGCGAGCCGCTCTCCGGCCGGGAGGCCGTGCTGCCCGTCGGCGAGGAGGTCCGCCACTGGCATGCGAGCCCGCGCTCGGCCGTCGGCTTCCTCATCAAAGCAGGGGTGATGGATCTGGGGCCGCTGGGCGCGCGGCGCAGTCTCAGCATGCCCGGCCTCTCGGCGACTGTGGGCGAGGAGATCGCCGCCCTCCGCCGCATCGCCGGGGAGAAGGCAGTGAGCCTCATCCGGCGCGAGCCCGATCCGGTCATAACGAGGATCGTCGCCGGCTGGCCTCAGGCCTTCGACGCGAGCCGGGCGACGGCGCTGGGCTTCACGGCAGAGAAGAGCTTCGACGAGATCATCCGCGCCCATGTCGAGGACGAACTCGGCGGCCGCATCGGCGGCTGACGCTATCCGCGACCGGAATCGCAACATCTTGGGTGATCATCCCGTGGCAACGGCCAGAAACAGTGGCTTGTTCTTCGTTCGTTCTCATGCTGCCATTCGCAGATGGGAGCGCGCTCCGAAGAGCGGGAGGCATGCTATTGGGCCGTGCCCCGCGAGATCCGCGACCGGCCGGCAAAGCGCCTGGGCGATCTCATCCTGCTCGGTCAACCCATCGCCGTCCGCTGCGAGGCTTGCGGCCATCAGAGAATCATGGACCCGACCGAACTGGTCCTGAGAGCGGGCTATGATGCCGAGCTTGCGGCGCTGGAGCCGAGGATGCGATGCCGCAGCTGCGGCGCTCGGAAAGTCAAGGCGAAGCCATTGGAGCGGGGCCTCAGCTGAAGCATGTGCGGCCGCTATACCTATCTGCTGACCTGGGACGACATCCGCCACCTCTACCGCCTGACAGCCCAAGGCGCCGAGAGCGCTGGCGGCGGCGGAGCCTCTGAAGAAGCGCCGCCCGACTTCCGCAGGCGCTACAACCACGCGCCCACGGAGCGGGCGCCGGTGGTGCGGATCAAGGATGGAAGGCGCGAGCTCGTCATGCTGCGCTGGGGCTGGGGAAAGCCCAGCTGGTCGCCGAACAGGGAATGGATCAATGCCCGCAGCGAGGGGATCGCGACCTCGCGCCACTACGCCGAGGCCTTCCGCCTGCGGCGCTGCCTGATCCCCGTCTCGGGATATTACGAATGGCGCAAGATGCCGAGCGGAAGGCGAGCACCCCACTGGATCGGCGTGACCGGCCGCTCCCCCTTCGCCCTCGCAGGGATCTGGAAAGAGGTTCTCGATCGCAAGACCGGCGAGCTGCAGGACCAGTATCTCGTCATAACCTGCCCGCCCAATTCCCAGCTGGCGGTGATCCACGATCGGATGCCGCTGATCATCGATTTGCCCGACTACGACGCATGGCTCTCCGCCGATCCGCCGCCGCTCCATCTGCTGAGACCCTTTCCGGGCGAGCGGATGATGGCTTATGAGGTCAGCACCAAGATCAACAAGGCGGGCTACGACCAGCCGGATATCCTCGATCCGGCGCCTGACACCGACGAGAAGCCCGCCGCGCCGCGGCTCCCCTTGGAGTAGAGCCGCAGAACTAGAGCCGCGCCAGGCGCTCGACCATCAGATCGAAGAAGGGCTCGTCCTTGCCCTCCAGCAGGACAAGGCAATTCCCGTTTTCGCGCCAGTCGAAGACGGTCTCGCCATCCCGGACGCCGCCGGTCTCGATGCGGATGGCGGCGCGCCGGCCCGCGAAGAGGTCGGGACGAAGCAGCCAGGCGACGGTGAGCGGGTCGTGCATATGGCCGTCGCCATGGTGGAAGTGGCTGAGCATGCCGGCGACGGCGCGGCCGACGGGGCTGCGCAGACCGGCGAAGCGCTCGATGCGCCGCCGGCTCGCCACCATCTGAGCCGACAGGTCGAGCGGGACCAGGGTGATCGGCAATCCGGCAGCGAAGACGATCACCGCCGCCTCGGGATCGACGAAGATGTTGAACTCCGCATGAGGCGACATGTTGCCGCCGATCTTCGGTGTCGCCCCGCCCATGATCACCAGCTCGGCGATCGCCGCACCGATCCCGGGCGCCCGCTGGAAGGCGAGCGCCAGATTGGTGAGGGGGCCGATCGCCGCCAAGGTCAGGCTCCCGGGTGCCGCGGCTCCCAGGGCCTCGACGAGAAAGCCGACGCCGTTTCGACCCCGCGCCCGGCCGAGGGGGGTCGCCAGATCGGCGCCATCGAGGCCGGTGGTTCCGTGGGATTCGGCGAGCACGGACTTGCGCCGGAGCGGCGCATCGGCCCCCGGATAGACGGGGACCTCCGCCCTACCGGCGAGCTCCAGCAGCTTGAGCGCATTCTCCGTCGTGCGCGCCAGAGGCACATTGCCGGCGACGGTGGTGAGCGCCCGGAGATCCAGCTCCGGCGAGGCGCAGGCGAGAAGGATCGCCATGGCATCGTCGATGCCGGGATCCGTATCGATGATGAGCGGCCTTTTAGGCGGCATGGCCGACGGCCGGAAGGCTGGTGCTCCGTCTCATGGCGGAAGAAGAGAGACCGACGCGTCCCTCACGCCCGGCTCCGGGCCTTCTGGCGAAGGGGGCTGCGCAGATAGGGGGCGAGGTACTGCCCGGTATAGCTGGCCTCGACCTCCGCCACATCCTCGGGCCGGCCGGACGCCACGATGCGCCCGCCCTTGTCACCGCCCTCGGGGCCGAGATCGATGATCCAGTCGGCGGTCTTGATGACCTCGAGATTATGCTCGATCACCACCACGGTATTGCCGGTGTCGACGAGGCGGTGCAGCACCTCGAGGAGCTTGCGCACATCGTCGAAATGCAGGCCCGTGGTCGGCTCGTCGAGGATATAGAGGGTGCGGCCGGTGGCGCGCCGCGAGAGCTCGCGGGAGAGCTTCACCCGCTGGGCCTCGCCGCCGGAAAGCGTCGTCGCCGGCTGTCCGATATGGATGTAGCCGAGGCCGACCTCCTGCAGCATCTGCAGCTTGTCGCGGATCGCCGGTACCGCCTTGAAGAAGGTGATGCCCTCATCGACCGTCATGTCGAGAACATCGGCGATCGACTTGTCCTTGAAGGTAATTTCCAGAGTTTCCCGGTTGTAGCGCTTGCCCTTGCAGGCATCGCACTGGACATAAACATCCGGCAGGAAATGCATCTCGATCTTGATGACGCCGTCGCCCTGGCAGGCTTCGCACCGGCCGCCCTTGACGTTAAAGGAGAATCGGCCGGGCTTGTAGCCGCGGGCGACGGCCTCGGGCAGGCCCGCGAACCAGTCGCGGATGGGGGTGAAGGTACCGGTATAGGTCGCGGGGTTGGAGCGCGGCGTGCGGCCGATAGGCGACTGGTCGATGTCGACGATCTTGTCGAGATGCTCCAGCCCCTCGAGCCGGTCATGGTCGCCGGGATGGAGGCGGGCGCCATTGAGCTGGCGGGCGAGGGCCTTGTAGAGCGTCTCGATGATGAGGGTCGACTTCCCACCGCCGGAGACTCCGGTGACGCAGGTGAAGGTGCCGAGGGGGATGTCGACGCTGACATTCTTCAGGTTGTTGGCCCGCGCGCCGACGATGCGCAGCTTCGCCCCGCCGCGTTCCCCCTCCCGGCGCTGACGCGGCACGGGGATCTGGCGCAGCCCGATCAGGTACTGCCCGGTCATGCTCTCCGGGTTCTGCATCACCTTGTCGGGTGTCCCGGCGGCGACCACCCGCCCGCCATTGACGCCGGCGGCCGGGCCCATATCGATCAGGTAATCGGCATGGCGAATCGCCTCCTCGTCATGCTCCACCACCAGCACGGTGTTGCCGAGGTCGCGCAGCCGCTTCAGCGTTTCCAGCAGCCGGGCATTGTCGCGCTGGTGGAGCCCGATGGAAGGCTCGTCGAGGACATAGAGCACGCCCGTGAGGCCGGAGCCGATCTGGGAGGCGAGCCGGATCCGCTGGCTCTCTCCGCCGGAGAGCGTCGCCGAGGCGCGGCTGAGCGTCAGATAGTCGAGGCCGACGCTCTCCAGGAAGCCCAGGCGCTCCTTGATCTCCTTCAGGATGCGCATGGCGATGTCGCGCTGCTTCTGGGTCAGCTTCAGGTCGAGGTCGCGGAACCAGGCGCCGGCCTGGGCGATGGAGAAATCGGCGACCTGGGCGATGTCGAGTCCGATGATCTTGACCGCGAGCGCCTCGGGCTTCAGGCGCTTGCCCTTGCAGACCTCGCAGGGGCTGTTGTTCTGGAAACGGGCCAGCTCCTCGCGCACCCAGCTGCTGTCGGTCTCCCGGAAGCGGCGCTCCATATTGGGGATGACGCCTTCGAAGGACTTGGAGGTGCGATAGCTGCGCAGTCCGTCGTCATATTGCATGACGACGGTCTCCTCGCCCGAGCCGAAGAGAATGCCCTTCTTCACCTTTTCCGGAAGCTCGCGGAAGGGCGTGTTCATGCCGATCTTGTAGTGCTTGGCCAGGCTCTCCAGGGTCTGGTTGTAGTACTGCGAGGTCGAATTGGCCCAGGGCGCGATGGCGCCCTCCCGGAGGCTCTTGCGCTCATCGGGGACCACGAGATCGGGATCGAAGTAGAGCGTGGTGCCGAGGCCGTCGCAGCTGGGGCAGGCCCCGTAAGGATTGTTGAAGGAGAAGAGCCTGGGCTCGATCTCGTCGATGGTGAAGCCGGAGACCGGACAGGCGAAGCGGGCCGAGAAGGTGACGCGCTCGGGCGCAGCCTTGCCGGCCTCGGCCTTCTCGGCGAAGAGGAGGCCATCGGAAAGGTTGAGGCCGGTCTCGATGGAATCCGCCAGCCGCGTCTCCAGCCCGGGGCGGACGACCACCCGGTCCACCACCACCTCGATGTCGTGCTTCAGCTTCTTGTTGAGGGCGGGAACCTGCTCGATCTCGAAGAGCTGGCCATCGACCTTGACCCGCTGGAAGCCGCGCTTCTGCAGCTCGGCCAGCTCCTTGCGGTATTCGCCCTTGCGCCCGCGCACCACTGGGGCCAGGAGATAGAGCCGGGTGCCCTCGGCCATGGCCATGATGCGGTCGACCATCTGGCTCACGGTCTGGCTCTCGATGGGCAGGCCCGTGGCCGGCGAATAGGGGATCCCGATGCGCGCGAAGAGCAGGCGCATGTAGTCGTAGATCTCCGTCACCGTGCCGACGGTCGAGCGCGGGTTCTTGGAGGTGGTCTTCTGCTCGATGGAGATGGCCGGCGACAGCCCCTCGATGGAATCGACATCGGGCTTCTGCATCAGCTCCAGGAACTGGCGCGCATAGGCCGAGAGCGATTCGACATAGCGGCGCTGCCCCTCGGCATAGATGGTGTCGAAGGCGAGCGACGACTTGCCGGAACCCGACAGGCCGGTGATGACCACCAGCTTGTCCCGCGGCATGTCGACGTCGATGTTCTTCAGATTATGCTCACGCGCGCCGCGGACCGATATCCGGGCGCTGCCTACTTCGCCTGCCATGGCCTCTGATGTCGTTCGATGAAGTGGCGGAGGATCACCCGCTGTCCCCCGCCGTCCGCTGATATAGGCGAGGGGCCTGCGAAAATCGACTCCCAAAATTCTCACATCGACCGGAGGGATTCTTACACTGCGCCGCCGCAACATCCCGGCTTGCTAACCGGACCCTCCGTCATTTGCGCGACGTCCCCGGATCAAGTCCGCGGACGAGCCCAGGATCCCAGGTTCCGTCGCTCGCCATGGATGCTCGCTTTCGCGCGTGACGGGGAGAGGAATAGCCCTGCCGGGAAGGAGGCTGCTATGCGACTTGGGGAGCAGTTTCCCGGCGCCCCTTCCTGTTAATGCAGGGAATCTGCAGGCTGCCTCCTCTCGGAACATAGATTTTCCATTTTATACGCAAAAGGCGGCAATCGTCAAGCGCCGCGTGCATTGTCCGCACTTCTGAGCCGTTGCTCCCAAAGTGGATGAAGAAGCTCTGCCATGCTGGAGGTCTCCTTGGCAGCCGCCTGCCATACCCGCCAGTGTGCCTGTTGAAGCTGGACAATGTGATGCCCAGGCCCGCATATCGAAATCACGAACCACGATTCTGAGGAGGGGTGATGAATCGCGAGGAATTGGCGCTGCGGCGGGGCATCATCGAGGCCTGCCGGAGCATGAATGCGGCGGGCATCAATCAGGGGACCTCGGGCAATATCAGCGCCCGCTACGGCGAGAGCCTGCTGATCACCCCCTCCGGCGTGCCCTATGACGAGCTGGAGCCGGGGGATCTCGCGGCCATGGCGATAGAGGGCGAGTACGGTTCCTGGGAGGGGCCGATGCGGCCCTCCTCCGAATGGCGCTTCCATCTCGACATCGTCCGCGCCCGGCCGGAGGTGGGCGCCGTAGTCCATGCCCACAGCACCTATTGCACGGCGCTCGCGATCTGCGGCCGGGAGATCCCGGCGATGCACTACATGATCGCGGCCTCCGGCGGCTCGACCATCCGGGTTGCGCCCTACGCGACCTATGGGACCAAGGAGCTCTCGGACAACGCGCTCGCAGCACTGGATGGGCGCAGCTGCTGCCTGCTCGCGAATCACGGCATGATCGCCACCGGCCCGAATCTCAAGCGCGCCATGTGGCTCGCCGTCGAGCTCGAAACCCTGGCCCGGCAATACTATCTGACGCTCGCCATCGGCGGGCCGAACATCCTGCCCGAGGACGAGATCGCCCGCGTGGTCGAGCGCTTCAAGCAATATGGCCCGCGGGGAAAGACCGCTCCCGCGACGAAAGGCCTGGCTGCAAAAGGGAAGGCGGGCAAGCCCGCGAAGAGCCGGCGCAAGCAGGCATAGCCCCGGCGCGGGTGCTGGAAAATGGCGGGTGCGCGCAACGAGCCGCCGCCCCTGGCATCGGGCGAGTTCTGCCTCGGCATCGATCTCGGCACCAATGGCGCGCGCATGATCGCGGTGGACGGCGAGGGCCGTGCCGTCGCTCGCGCGGTGCAACCCATGCCGCCGCCCGAACGCCGGGGTGGCCGGGCCGAGCAGGATCCGCAGATCTGGTGGCAGGCGGTGCTGCGCGCCTTCGCGCTTCTCGCCGGCGAGATCGACCTCTCCCGGATCCGGCGCATCGCCGTGGACGGCACCTCCGGCACTTTCCTGCTGCTGGACGAGACCGGTACGCCCCGGGGGTCCGGCATCATGTACAACGATGCCCGCGGCGGGGCGGCGGCGCGGATCGCGGCGGTGGCCCCCGGCGAGAGCGGCGCCCATGGGGCGGCGAGCGCGCTGGCGCGGCTGATGGCCGTGCGGGACGCCGATGAGGATGCGCGCGTGCTGCCCGCGCTGCACCAGGCCGATTGGATCGCCGGACGCCTGGCGGGTCGCTTCGGCGTGAGCGACGAGAACAACGCGCTGAAGATGGGCTACGACCCGGTCGCTCGGGCCTGGCCCGGCTGGATCGAGAGCCTGGGCGTACCCCGGTCCCTGCTGCCCGAGGTGCGCCCGCCCGGCGCCCTGCTGGGACCCGTGGCGCCGGCGATCGCGCATCTGACCGGCCTTTCGCCGAGGGCCGAGATCCGCCTCGGCACCACCGACGGCATCGCTGCCTTCCTCGCCACCGGTGCTGCGGGCATCGGCGATGCGGTGACCTCCCTCGGCACGACCCTCGTGGTGAAGGTGCTGGCGGAGCAGCCGGTCTTCGACGGGGAATCCGGCGTCTACAGCCATCGCCTGGGCGAGCGATGGCTCGCGGGCGGCGCCTCCAATTCCGGCGGGGCCGCGCTACTCGCCCATTTCACCGCCGAACGCATCGCCCAGCTGACGCCGGCGCTCGAGCCCGAGCGACCGACGGGCCTCCACTACTATCCCTTGCCCGCAAAGGGCGAGCGCTTTCCCATCCGCGATCCGGAGAAGTCCTTCGAGATCTCCCGCCGTCCGGCCGATGATGCGGTCTTCCTTCAAGGGCTTCTCGAGGGCATCGCCGAGGTGGAGGCGCTCGCCTATCGGCGCCTCGCCGAACTCGGTGCGCCCGCACCGCGCCGGGTGCTGAGCGTCGGCGGCGGGGCGCGCAACGAGGCTTGGACGCGGATCCGCGGCCGCTGTCTGGGGGTGCCGGTGCGGATGGCCGTGGAGACCGAGACGGCCTATGGCACGGCCCTGCTGGCGCTTCATGGCGGGCCGCCGCCGGGAGCGGGAGCCGCATGAAGCCCCCGGCCTTGATCCCCGGCCTCTCGGCCATCGCCGAACGCTACGACCATGTCCTGCTCGACCAGTGGGGCGTGCTCCATGACGGCCGCGCCATCTTCCCCGCCGCGCGCGCCGCCGTCGCGGCGCTCGGCCGTGGCGGCAAGCGCGTGCTGGTCCTGTCCAATTCCGGCAAGCGCGCGGCGGAGAATGCGGCCCGGCTGGCCAGGCTCGGTCTGGTTGAGGATGCCTATGACGGCATCGTCACCTCCGGCGAGGCCTGCTGGCAGCTTCTCCAGCGGCGCGAGCTCTCTCCCTTCGATCGCCTCGGGCCACGCTGCCTCGTGGTGACGCGAGGTGGCGACCGCTCGGTGGTGGAGGGGCTGGCGCTGTCCCTGACCGAGGATGTCCGCAGTGCCGATTTCATCCTGCTGGCGGGTCTGGATGATGCTCTGGCCAAGCCCGAGGCCTGGAGGCAACGCTGGAGCGATGCCATTGCCCGCGGCCTGCCCATGATCTGCGCCAACCCCGATCTCACCATGATCACGGCGCAGGGCCTGATCCCCGCCGCCGGCAGCATCGCCCGGCTCTATGAGGAGCTTGGCGGCGCCGTCACCTATATCGGCAAGCCCAATGCACCGATCTACGAGGAATGCCTGAGGCTGCTGGGCCGGCCGGATCCCTCCCGCGTCCTCGCCATCGGGGATTCCCTCGACCACGATGTGAGGGGCGGTGCGGGCATGGGCATGGGGACGGTGCTGATCACCTCCGGCATCCTGGCACCGGAATTCGCCGCCAGCGCGAACGAGGCAGCGATGGTCGAGACCGCCCTCAGGCTCGCAAGCGAGACCGGCGACCGTCCGGATTGGCTGCTGCCCTCGCTCGTCTGGTAGCCGCCTGGGGCGACCAGCGACCTTTCGCAACCCTCGATCCCGGCTCTCTCGCCGGGATGACGGATAAGCACGGTCGGGCGATTCATCCTACCGCACGGGTCGGAGACGACGTCTCGGATCAGGAAACAGGCCGGGGGCTTCGGAAATAACGCTTCCGTCACCTGCGCAAACTAGAGTCCGATCGGGTTGAGGTGAAAGCCTAGGTCGGGGGTGGGGCGGCCATGGGACGGCTTGCGTCAGCTAAAATGCGACTCTCGGCAACGTCGCGGCGCGGCGGGCGATGATCCGTCTCGCAATCCTGCTGCTCGGGGCCGAGGCGACCCGCCGGAAATGGCGATCCATGGCCTGTTTCGGCATTTTCTGGATCGCGCTTGGCCTCGTGATCATGTGCGATGCCATCGATGGGGTGACGGTGGTCGCCTCCGAATCCTTTGCCTATTTCCTGCTGGCCGAGGGCGCCGTGGCGGTCGTACTGACGATCGCCTTCGCGGGTTATCGCCGCCGCTTCTTCCTGGCGCGCGCCGTGGCGCTTCTGGGGCTGGGCCTGGTGATCATCGACTCCCCCTGGCACAGCCACCTGGCCACAAGCATCCTGTTCGGCACCGCCTTCCTCATCGATGGAGCGATCCGTGCGAGCGCCGCTCTCATGCTGCGCTACGCGCGCTGGTGGGTGGTACTCGCCGGCGCATGCCTCGGGCTGACATTTGCGGCCCTCATCTTCTCCGGACTGGCGAGCTATGAGAAGACGGTGCCGCTCTGCATCGGCCTCGCCATGTCCCTGACCGGCTTCATCATCGAGCGGCTTGCCCTCCAGCTCCGGCAGCTGCCGGACGATGCGACGGTGACGACCCTGCCGCTTTTCGCCCGCCAACATTGGTTCGACCGGTCTGACGCTTCGCCCTATCGCCGCGCGCGACCGGAGGAGACCCCGAACGAGAAGCCATTGACCGTGCGGGTCTGGACGCCGACGGGATCGATCGACGACGCCCAGCTGCGGCCGCTGGTCGACCGCTACATCGCCGCCGTCGACCGCACCGGCGTGGTCGCGACGGGCCATGCCGCCCTCCAGCTCCCCCCCGACATCTATATCAGCCACTACCCGGCGGAGGATCTCGAGCGCTCCACGACCGAGTTCGCGCAAAAGCTCCGGGCGACTGAGGAAAACGATAAGGACGGGCGTTTCCAGGACTCCTATGAGGCGGAGGTGGCGAGCTGGCGCGAGGCGGATGAACGGGTCAAGTTCCGCCGCTTCAACGCCGCGCAGCTCAGGGCCTTCTGGGAGAGCTATCGCCTGGACGACACCTATAACCTGACCAACCGCAACTGCGCGGTCGCGGTCGCACTCGCCCTCGATGCGGCGCTCGAAGGCACGCTCAGGGGCAGCGGCGTGTGGCTGCGATTTCTGCAGCTGCTCGCCAATCCCGATCTCTGGCTCGCGGCGGTGCTTCGCGCCCGGGCGGAAGCGATGACCTGGACTCCCGGGCTGGTGCTGGACTACGCGCGGGCCATTCGCCGCGTGGTCGAACCCCGGCAGATGACCTGGCGGGAGCGCTTCTTGCGCACCCTGCACCATCTTCGCCTCTTCCGCCGTACCGGCCGTACCGGCGGCATCGCCCCGGATGCGATTCCCGGCGCCGCCCGCAGCGCAAGCCAAGCGACCGCCTCGTGAGCGAGCAAACCGTTGCGGGCGCCTCGGCCCGGCACCGGACTTTGTCCGGCGCCGCGGTGGTCGCGGCAGCGATGATCTTCGGGCTCACCTACAGCCTGTCCGCCACGCTGATCGCCCTCGACCTCGCCGAGCGCGGCCTCGGCGATACGGCCATCGGACTGAACGCGGCCATGCAGGCGGTAGGCGTACTCGCGACGGCGCCGTTCCTGCCGTGGCTGGTCGCCCGGTTCGGGGTCCATGTACTGATGCTGGCCGCGATTGTGGTGTCGGCACCGACGCTGGCGGCCTTTCCGTTCATGCCCTCGACGACCTATTGGTTCCCGCTGCGCCTGCTGCTTGGCGGCGCATCCGAGATCCTGTTCGTCCTTGCCCAGACCTGGGTCAGCGGACTCAGCTCGGAGAGCAATCGCGGCCGCAACATGGCGGGCTACACGGCCTTCCTCTCCCTCGGCCTTGCCCTCGGGCCGACGATCCTCGCCATCATCGGCACGCTGGATGCCACGCCCTATCTGGTCGGTGCCGGCCTGATCCTGATCGCGGCACTGTTCCTGCTGATCCCGGGCCTGCTCGTGCCGCCCTTCGAGCATCCGCCCAGCAGCGGCCTCTGGCGCGTGTTCCGCCTCGCCCCCATCGCCATCCTGACCACCTTGCTGAACGCCTCGCTGGAGACCGCGGGACTCTCCTTCCTCCCGATCTACGCCATCGGCGCGGGCTGGGGGGAGGAGCAGGCGACCCTGCTCGTCTCGACACTCATGTTCGGCGCCATCCTGATGCAGCTCCCGATCGGCTGGCTCAGCGACAAGGTCGATCGCCGCCGCCTTGCCATCGCGCTGGGATTCCTGTCCGGCCTGGCGGCGCTCGCCTGGCCGGCGATCCTCCATCTTCCCTGGATCGCCTATCCGCTGATGTTCGTCTGGGGCGGCCTCTTCGTCGGCATCTATACGATCATGCTGACCGTCGTCGGCAGCCGCTTCAAAGGCGGCGAACTG
>DATBBO010000738.1:0-7124 GCA_036270995.1 Dongiaceae bacterium
GCCTCGCCCAGCCTATGGGCGAAGAGAAATTCCGTCCGCGTCAGCCCGATTCCGTCGCAATGGGCGGGATTGATGCCGTCCACCACCTTGGGCTCGTCGACATTGATGGCGACCGCGATCGTCCGGCCGGTACGGGTGACCGCCGGCTTCGACAGGAAGGCGGCCTCGGCATCGGCTTCGGCGCGGCGCTGGCGCACGCGCGCGAAAAAGCTGTCCCAGGTCGGGCGCCGCGGATCCTGGATCAGCCGCCCCTGCTCGGCATCGAGCAGCGCCGGCGCCCCGTTCACCAGCTTGGCCGCGCCAAGATCGAGGCCGATCACCAGCGGCACGCCGAGCGCCCGGGCCAGGATGGCGACATGGCTGTTGGCGCTGCCATGAACCAACGCGATGCCGCGATAGTTGCGCCAGTTGATCTCGAGAAAGCGGGAGGGCGCCAGATCGTCGGCGACATAGATGGCGCCGGTCGCACCCGATTCGGAGATGGGCTCCGCCTCGGTCGCGCCCAGCAACAGGTCCAGGACCCGGTCGCGGAGATCGGCGAGATCGGCGGCACGGGCGCGGAAGTAGTCGTCCTCCGAGGCTTCGTACTCCTCCACCTGGCCGTCCAGTACCTGGCGCCAGGCCTCGCCGGCCGGGACGCCCGCAAGGATCGCCTTCTGGACGGGCCCGATGAGTTCGCCATCCTCGATCAGGGCGATCTGGAACTCCAGGATTCCCTGGGCCATCTCATCCGCGCAGGCGGCAAGCCGCGCCAAACGCGCCCCGGCAGTCTCCAGCGCCGCCGCCAGGTGCTGCGTCTCCTCGGCTGGCGTGCCGGGCGGCCGCGCGCCCACCGCCGATCGGGCATGCAGGAAGACATGGCCGATGGTCAGGCCAGGCGAGGCGGCCTGGCCTGTAAAGGTCAGCTCAGGCCGCCGGTCGCTCATCGAAATCGCGCTCGACGAGGCCGATCAGCGCATCGATCGCAGCCTCCGCATCGGGGCCCGCGGCCCGGAAATGCACCGTCGTGCCTTCGCGCAGCTTGAGCCCCATGACACGCACGATGCTCTTAGCGTCGACCCAGCTCTCCACACCCTCGCCACGCAGAAGGACGGCCGATTCAAAGGTCTTGGCGAGCTTGGTAAGCTTCACCGAGGGCCGCGCATGGAGCCCGATCCCGTGGGTGATCAGGGCGGAGCCCTCGACGGCACTATCTTCGTTCATGACATTCTTCTCGTCCGTCACGGCGATAGCTCCTCGGCAGTGGCGCGGACCTGCTCCAGAGTTCCGCCACCAGCTGCCTCCGTCGCCGCCATGACTGCACCCTCGACGATGGGCGCGTTGCAGATCACGACCTTGTCGCGCCAGGCTTCCGGCAGCATCTCGATGGCCATCTCGCTGTTGGTCTCGGCGCCTCCAAGATCGACGAGGATGGCCACACCCTTGGGCGACCAGACCTTCTTGATGGCCGCCATGATCGAAGCGACGTCGGTACCCAGGCCACCTGCGGTATTGCCGCCGCTGCAGGCGACAGGCACCTCATGACCGACCATCTGGCGCACCATATCGACCGTGCCGCGGGCGACCTCGGCGGAGTGGGAGACGATCACGATTCCAACCCGGTCGGTCATGCCGCGCCCACCTCTTCGCTGCGGCGCGCCGCGGCCAGCGCCGTGCAGACGGCCCGGATCAGGAGCTGGCTCGAGCGCGCGCCAGGATCGAGATGGCCGATGGAGCGCTCGCCCAGGAAGGAGGCGCGCCCCTTGGTCGCCCTCATGGCGCGGGTCGATTCCAGCCCCTCATCCGCGATCGCGCCGAGCTCGGCCGCCAGATCCGCGGACGCCTCGCCTCCCGCCGCTGCCGAGAGCCGCCGGCTCACCGGCAGGAGCACCTCCAGCATGGTCTTCTCGCCGGCATCCGACTTGCCACGCTTCTTCACCGCCTCCACCCCCTCCGCCAGAAGCCGTGCCGCGGCGGCGACATCGATCGGCCCCTCCCCCCCGGCCTTCCCCATGGCGAGGAGCAGGCTGCCATAGAGCGGGCCCGAGGCGCCGCCGATGGTCATCACCAGATGGGTCCCGGCGCCTTTCAGCATCTCCGCCAGCGGCTTGCCCGCGAGATTGTCCGCATCGGCCAGGACCGCCTCGAAGCCGCGCTTCATGTTCAGGCCGTGATCGCCATCGCCGATCGCGCGGTCGAGCTCCGTCAGCTCCTCGGCATGATCGATCACCGCCGCGGCCGCCGCGGCTATCAAGCGCCTCTTCAAGGCCGTATCGAGGTTCATCACCGCGCTCATGCATTCACCCGATTGCCGCCCGCATCGAAATAGAGCGGCCGCACCACCTCGATGGCGACCGCATCGCCCACATGAAGACCGGCATCGGGGTCGGCGAGAGTGACCACCTCCCGGTCCTCGATCTTGATGTGCAGGTGGTTGCGATCGCCGAGATGCTCGACCCATGTAACCTTGCCTCGTGCCGCGCCATTGAGGCTCTTGGAGATCCTGACATGCTCCGTGCGCAGGCCGATGGTGCTGGCCGCGGCCGGCGCGGTCATCTCCGGGAACATCGTCCGCGGCAGCAGGTTGATGCCCGGCTGCCCGAGCCGCGCGGCGACGTGGATATTGGCCGGGTTGTCGTAGATCTGGCGCGGCGAATCGACCTGCACCAGATGCCCGCGCTCGATGACCCCGATGCGGGTCGCCATGGTCATGGCCTCGATCTGGTCATGGGTGACGTAGATGATGGTGGCGCCGAGATCCTGCTGGATGCGCTTCAGCTCCAGGCGGAGCTCGGCGCGCAGCTTGGCATCGAGGGAGGAGAGCGGCTCGTCCATCAGGAAGACGGCGGGCCGGCGGACCAGCGCCCGGCCGATGGCGACGCGCTGCATCTCGCCGCCGGAAAGCCGCGTCGCCTTGTTGGCGAGCTTATGGCTGATATGGAGCAAGCCCGCGATTTCTTCGACCTTGCGCTTGATCTCGGCCTCCGGCACGCGCCGGATCGGCGATCGCAGGGGAAAGGCCAGGTTGTCGTAGACCGAGAGATGCGGATAGAGGGAATACTGCTGGAAGACGAAGGTCACGTCGCGCTCGGCCGGCGGGATGCGGGTCACCTCATGGCCGGCGATCGCCACATGGCCCTCGTCCGGCGTCTCGAGCCCGGCGATGACGCGCAAGGTCGTGGTCTTGCCGGCACCGGTTGGGCCCAGCAGGACGAGGAACTCGCCATCCCCCACCGCCAAGGTCAGCCGGGTCACTGCCTCGACCTTGCCGAAGCGCTTGCTGATGCCCGAGAGGATGACCTCAGCCATGGAGCTCTCCTTCGTGGAGGGCGGTGCGCACCGCGCGTCCCGTTGCCTTGTCGAAGAGGGAGAGCTTCTCGGGCCGGAATCCAAGGCCGACCCGCTGGCCGCGGTTGACGTGCACATCGGCGGAGAGCCGGGCGCGCAAGGTACCGTGCGAAGTGGTGAGGGTGATGATCTGGGTCGTGCCGAGATATTCGGTGCCGAAGACCTCGCCGCGCACGGCCCCCTCCTCGCCGACGCGCACATCCTCCGGCCGGACTCCCAGCACCAACTCACGATCCTCCATATCCTCGTGGATCTCGGGCACTGCCACGCTGCCGGCACCGAGACGCACAAAGGAGCTGCCGCGCCGAAGATCGCCGCGGAAATCGAGGAAATTCATCGGCGGGGAGCCGATGAAATCGGCGACGAAGAGGGAGACCGGCCGGTCATAGATCTCCCGCGGCGTGCCGAGCTGCTCGATCACCCCATGATTCATCACCGCGATCTTGTCGGCCAGCGACATGGCCTCGAGCTGGTCATGGGTGACGTAGATCGTGGTCGCACCGAGCCGGTCATGCAGCCCGCGCAGCTCGCCCGTCATCACATGCCGGAGCTCGGAATCCAGCGCGCCCAGCGGCTCGTCCATCATGAAGGCTTTGGGCTGGCGCACGATGGCGCGCCCCAGCGCGACGCGTTGGCGGTCGCCGGAAGCGAGGCCCGAGACCCGCCGGTCGAGCAGATGGGTGATGCGCAGGATGCGCGCCGCCTCCTCTACCCCGGCGCGGATCTGGGGCCGGCTCATGCCCTGGCATTTCAGGGGAAAGCCGACATTCGCGCGGACCGTCATATGGGGATAGAGGGCGAAGAGCTGAAAGACGAAGGCGATGTCGCGCTCCGCCGCGCGGCGGAAGGTGACGTCCTCGCCATCGAGCAGTATACGGCCCACGGAGGGCAGCTCGAGACCGGCGATCATGCGCAGCGTCGTCGTCTTGCCGCAGCCCGAGGGGCCGAGCAGGCAGAAGAACTCGCCATCGCCGATGGTGAAGCTCGAATCCTTCACGGCGACGAAATCACCGAAGGCCTTGTGCAGATTCTCGACCCGGATCTCGGCCATGGCCTACTCCGGAAACTTGGTCACGATGACGAACATCACCGTTCCCACCAGCATGGTGATGAGCGAATAGCCGTAAAGCCAGAGCGAGACCGGCTGCATCAGCATCACCACCCCGACGCCGATGATGACCGTCGCCAGATTTTCCCAGATGCGGCGGCTGAGCATGCGCCGCCACAACGGGCGAGGGACCGGGGCGGCTTCCGTCTCGACGCTCATCGCCGCACCGCCCCGAAGGTGATACCGCGCAGCAGGAGCTTGCGCAGGAGGATGGTGAAGACGACGATCGGGATCAGGAACAGCGTCGTCCCCGCGGCCACCGCGGGCCAGTCCTGACCGCCCTCGCCGATGATGAAGGGAATGAAGGGGGGCGTGGTCTGGGCGACGCCCGAGGTCAACAGCACGGCGAAGGCGTATTCGTTCCACGAGAAAATGAGGCAGAAGATCGCGGTGGCGGCGATTCCCGTCGAGGCCTGGGGAAGCACCACCTTCCAGAAGGCCTGGAGGCGCGTATAGCCGTCGACCATCGCCGCCTCCTCGTACTCGCGCGGGATCTCGTCCATGAATCCCTTGAGCAGCCAGACCGAGAGCGAGAGGTTCACCGCGGTATAAAGCAGGATCATGCCGAGATGGGTGTCGATCAGGCCGATCGCCCGGTACATCAGGTAGATCGGGATGGCGACCGCGATGGGCGGCATCATCCGCGTGGATAGGATGAAGAAGAGAAGATCGTCCTTTAGTGGTATTCGGAAGCGCGAGAAGGCATAGGCCGCGATCGTGCCCAGGAACACCGCGAGGAAGGTCGAGCCGAAGCCGATGATCAGCGAGTTGATGTAGCGCGGGATGTATTTCGAAGGGCCCGCGATCACCATGTTGCGGGAGCGCACGAGCTTGTCGTACCAGGTGTCGACCGGCGGCAGGCTGGCGATGTATTCCGGCGTCTGGCGCGTGCGCGTGGTGAAGAGGTTGACGTAGCCCTCGAGCGAGGGCGAGAAGATGATCTTCGGCGGATAGGCGATGGAATCCGGTGGCGTCTTGAAGCCGGTGATGAAGATCCAGAACAGCGGGATCATCGAGACTAGCGCATAGATGATCACCAGCACGCCGGCGATCCATTTGGCGGCACGACCGGGCTCGACGACGGAATGAGCGGTGGTGATCCCTCTCATCGCTGCTTCACCCGGTTGAGCGCCTTCACATAGATGTTGCCCAGGCCGAAGATCGTCGTGAACAGAATGATGGCGAAGGCCGAGGCATAGCCGGTCCGCCATTTCTCGAAGGCCTCGCGCTTCAGCGTGATCGAGGCGAGCTCCGTGGTCGATCCCGGCCCGCCATTGGTCAGCAGGTTCACAAGATCGAACATTTTGAAGTTCTCGATGCCGCGGAACAGCACCGCCAGCATGATGAAGGGCAAGGCCATGGGCAGCGTGATGGACCAGAACTGCCGCCAGGCGGAAGCGCGGTCGACCTCCGCCGCCTCGTAGATGTCGTTGGGGATCGAGCGCAGCCCGGCGAGGCAGATCAGCATCACATAGGGCGTCCACATCCAGGCATCGACGATGACGATGGCCCAGGGTGCGAGATCGACATCGCCGATCATGGTGAAGGAGGACGGCGGGATGCCCGTGAAGAAGGCGATGATGTGGTTGAACAGGCCGATCTGCGGCTGGTAGAGGAAGGTCCAGAAATTCCCGACCACCGCCGGCGACAGCATCATGGGGATCAGGATGATCGTGGTCCAGAAGCCATGGCCGCGGAACTTGCGGTCGATCAGATAGGCGAGCGCGAAACCCAGCACCGTTTCGATGACGAGGGTGGAGATGACGAAGCGGGCCGTCACCTGCATGCCCGCCCAGACATCGGGATCGGTCAGGATGTCCTGATACTGACGCAGGCCCAGCCAGCGCAGCGGCACGTTCGGCCGGTTCGCCCGGTAGTTGGTGAAGGAGAGCAGCACCGCCCAGATCAGCGGGAAGATGTTGATGGCCAGCAGCAGCACCATGGTCGGCGCGATGAAGAGCCAGGCGATGCCCCGGTCGGAGAGCCCGCGCAGGCGGCGCCCCAAGGCGGGTGGCGTCGCTTCGGTCAGGCGTCCCATCGCGGAGGATTTTTCGGCCATCTCGCTCATCGGATCGGGGCTCGACGGGTTCACTTTGCTGTCAAAGGGTAGAGGAGAGCAAGCCGGACAAGAGATCGGCTCGCCACCTCCCGCGCGGGGAGATCCCGCGCGGGAGGAAGCCGGCAGACCTCAGATCTTCCCTTCGTCCTGGAAGACCTTGGTCCAGTCCTTGATCAGCTCGTCGAGCGCTTCCTTGGCGGTGCCCTTGTCGGCGACCACGTAGTCGTGAATGCGCTTCTGCATGTCGAGCAGCAGCTCGGCATAGGCGGGCTCGGCCCAGAAGTCCTTCACGATTCCCATCGAGACCAGGAAGTCGGCCGCGAAGGGGGCGCTCTTCGGGAAGCTCGGGTCGTTCAGCACCGACTTGGCGCAGGAATAGCCGCCGAGCTCCCACCACTTCTTCTGCACGTCCGGCTGGGCGAACCACTTCATGTAGTTGAGGGCGTCGTCCTTCTTGTCGGAATAGGAGACGACGGAGATGCCCTGACCGCCGAGCTGGGTGAAGTGGTACTTCTCCGCCGGGTTGACGAAGAATCCGATCTTGTCGCCGCCGACATTCGGGTCCTTGTAGAGGCCCGGGAAGAAGGCGAACCAGTTCATCATCATGGCGACCTGGCCCGACTTGAAGGC
>DATBBO010000739.1:0-4754 GCA_036270995.1 Dongiaceae bacterium
TTCGGATTCGCAAGAAATATCCAAGGGTCGCCGGGGGTGATGGTACGCCGCGAATCGCCCTCGCGAAAGGTTTTAATGTCAGCAGCCATGGCGCGCAAAATATTGGCGGCGGCCGACTCGACCTCGTCAATATCATGAACCTCCGTGACGGGAGGAGGCTGATCTGCTTTTGGTCCGACGCGCCGGATGTAATCAATGCGGCCTTGCCTGATATCGATCTTGTGGGCCCGCGCCAGCAGGCTGTAAGCCCCGAGCTGTGGGCGATGGTTGCCGGGAGCCATTGCCTTGCCAGTCTTCAGATCCACGATTTGATCAGGTTCGCGGGCGACGAGATCGCTCTGCCCACTGAGCATGAGGCCGGGACCGGCCTTGGCCTCCAGCCTCTGCTCGATGGCTATGGGATCAATCCAGGGCGCCAATTCATCGCGATAGGCCACGACCATTCGCAACGCGGCATTCTCGGCCTCGGGCAAGCGCTTGCTCATATCGTCATAGGCGATGCCTTCGTTGGCCACTTCGCGTAGTTTGTCGCGGGCGGCATCGAGCCCGACATCGGCGGGCGGCATGCGTCCGAGCACGACCTTCTCTTGCAGGATCACCGAGGCGCCCTTATGCACGGCGGTGCCGACGGCCGCGCCCACGTTACGTACCGTCTCGCGCAGGCGGAAGCCGGCGGCCTCGATGTCCTTGGCGAAGATCTTGGCGGCGACACGCCGTGCGCAATCTGGATATTCGGACAAGTAGCTCGCGCGGATGACGGTGGTCATGATGACTTGGGGTCTTGCACGGGGATTCCCGTGGCGCTCATCTCGCCCGCGCGCAGGCGCCGCACCAGTTCCTTCTTCGCCTCGTCCTCGCTCATGCTCTCGGTCTGCATGATGTGCTCGACCACCTCCATCAGCGTCATCCCCTTCCTGCTCTTCTTCTTGCCCTTCCTGGCCATCATCCGCTCGCGCATCGGGCTTTCCTCTATCCTTCACCGCCGAATTGATCGGGCGCCATCTGCGACTCTCGTTTCAGGCCGACCTCGCCGTCGCGCTCCCAGGCCCCGATGACGCCATGGAGCCGCTCGATGATCTCGCGGGCCGTACGGAAGGGCGGGCGCAGCAGCACGTCGCCCATGATGCTCTCGGGAAAGGCGGCGCGCAGGATGGCACGGGCATCCTCGCGCAGGGGGATCAGCCCGGTATCGCTCATGCGGTTGAGGAGCGTCGTGTAGACGATGCCTTCCCAATCCATCAGGCCCTCTGGCCCTCCAGCAGGGCGCGGATGGCGCAGGCATCGAGCGCGCTCGCCAGCGCCATCGCCTCGTGCGGCCTTAAGAATTGCATCACCTCGGAGATCCCGCCGGCAAATTTCGCCGAAAGCTCGATCCATAATTCTACATTGCCCGCCTCGGTTCGCACCCTGACCATTTGGATGTGCTCGGCAGGGGTATCGGCCCGCAAGGTCACGCCGGCAGCGCTCGTCTCGACGTTCATTCATCCTCCTCCTGGCCTTGGATGGGCTCGTTGGGATGGAATCTCAATTCGCATTGCTGGGCGAAGAACATCTCGAACTTCTCGCGCGAGCCGTTCGGCATCACGCGGCAGATCGCGGCGGCGGCATGGGCCAGTTGCTTGAGCGCCCGCTCGATCTGCTCGCGGCTGGGAATCCCGCCGCCGGGCTCGGAGATCGCGCCGAGCAGCGCCTTCATGACGAGCTCGGGCAGGCCCTCTCTGATCGTGGGGGTGGGTGAGGACATCGGGCCCTCCCTATCACCAGATGTCCCCACTTCCCTCCCCTTAGGCGGCTGCGGGCGGCGTCTCGGACGGCGTCGGCACCGGCACATTCGGCACGCCGACCACGATCCAGCCATGCTGCGGGGTCCACGCGGTCTTCCAATCAATCGGCCCTTCCGGCGGCTTCTCGACCGGCGGCAATCCGGGGGGGATGTATATTGGTGGATTTGGGAAGGGCTGGTTCGCACCTCCCCAGATACCCAATGGAGGCGGCGAGCCGCCGCCGCCAGGCGGCAGGATCGGCCCCGGATGTGCCGGATATGGCGGGATCGGATGGGCCGGATAAGGCGGCACACCGCCGCCGCTCGGAGGCTGACCTGGGTAGTAGATCGGCGGCATCACGACCGGAGGCCAGCCCGGCGACGGCTGCGGCCCAGGCGGCGTGATATCGACCCAGGGCGGGGCGACGCCGCCCCAGAAGCCAGGAGGATTGCCTGGACCCTGACCGGGCGGGTTAGGCCAGACCGAAGGTGGAATAGGATGACTTACCCAAGGGGGCGGCCCGCCGGGCGAAATGGGGTGAGAGGGCCCCGGACCTCCGGGCGATGGTCCGCCTCCGATTCCGAGGTCAGAGTAATGCATGTAACCGGTGATCGTGACGGGGATGGCTGCCATGGTGGTAGCTCCTATGGGTTTCAACGCGGGAAAGCTGGGCACGGCGGTGGGCCGCCTTTGGGACGCCCTTGGGGCTGCCCTGGGGCGCCTGAAGCCTTGCACCTCGCGCCCCATCGCGCAAGACTCCAGGCTTCAACAGCCGGGAGGATAAACATGGCGACTCGATTGACCCGAGCTGCGGCAGCGGCGGCGCAGATGCGACGCGGACCCGGAAGGCCGCGCAACGATGGCCTCCAGCCGGGCTCCCGTGAGGCAGCAGAGGCTTCGGAGCGCGGCAGCAATGTCTCGGACGCCACGCGGCTGGAGTACCTGGAAAGGGGTCGCAGCGCGTTCCTGATCATGGAGGAAAAGCGGCTGGCCCTGCAAAGCGCCAGGGGCATCTATTCTCAGATCATCAAGGACGCCCGCAAGGCCGGTTGTTCGCAGATCGCCTGGACGATCCGCGCCATGAGGCGCGATCCCCTGGAGATCGAGCACGAGTTCATCGAGCGCACCCAGATGCTGCGCGTCGCCAGGATCCCGCTCGGCGTGCAGCTCGGGCTCTTTCCCGGCCATGGCGAGACGCTGGAGGAGATGAGCGACCGCATCGAGCGCGGGGTCGAGGACGTCGCCCAGGCGCTGGAGAAGACCATGGAGCGCGTCGGTCCCGAGAGCTTGGCCCAGACGGTCGAGCAGGCCTGGGCCAAGGAAGATGCGGTCAAGGATGTTTCCCGTGAAACATTGAAGCTGAACTGGCCGACGGAGGAGGCGCCGCCCAGGCCGGGGCCCGATGATCCGAGCGAGCCGGATGAAAACGGGGATGAGGAGGTGCCGGAAGACGAGCCGCCCGAGGAAGAAGAGGAGCCGATGGAGGTGGCGAAGGCCGGCAACGAGATCCTGGAAGACGGCATGCTCAATCAGGCGGCGTTCAAGCAGGGCGAGCGCAACCGCAAGCTCGGGCGCACCCTTGAGGCCAACCCCTACAAGGACGTGTCGCCCCAGCACAATGCATGGATCAGAGGATGGAAGGCCGAGGACGCCGCTTCGCCCAGGCGCTGATCGCGTGGTGGCGCAGGACCGCTAGCCGGGTCAGCCGCCTGCTCGGCTGGCCAAGGGACTGACATGACCGTTGACTTCGATGACGGCGAGGCCGGCAAGCAGGACGGCATGGCCCGCGCCGAAGCGGGCGCCAACCCGGAATGGCAGGCCTACATGATGGCCCTCATAGTCGAGGTCGCGAGGCTCATGCCGGCCTTCACCACCGATATCCTGGAGCGCAAGCGCCTGGAGCGCGGCGGCCCGAGCACGCACGAGCCCCGCGCCTATGGTCCGCTGATGAGCGAGGCCGGGCGGCGTGAGATCATTTATGCGACCGAGGACTATTCCCCATCGACCCAGGCCAGCGCCCACAAGCGTCCCAAGCGCGTCTGGATCAGCAAGATCTATATCGGCAACCACCCGATACGCTATCGCCATCGCCGCATCATCGATCCGCGCCAGTACGATCTCGACCTATGATCCGCAATCGGGGCCTCGCCTTCGACTTGGGCATACGCACGGGCTGGGCTGCCGACGACACCGAAGGCACGATTCCGCTCGCCGGCCTCTGGCAGATCGATCACAAGAAGCTCGGCATGGCCTTCCTGCAATTGGAGGGCGAGGTCTTCCGGGCGGTCAGGCAGCTCAAGCCGGATTACCTCTGCTACGAGGCCGCCATCGCGGCGCCATGGGGCAAGACCAACGCCGACACATCGCGCAAGCTCCTGGGCTTCGGCACCGTGGTCATGATGACCGCCGCGCGCCTCGGACTGCCCTGCTTCGACGTCAACCTGACCTCGGCCAGGAAATACCTCACCGGCAACGGCAGGGCATCCAAGAGCGATGTGTGGTATCACTGCAAGAACAACGGCTGGCCGGATGACGACCTGAACAAGTGCGACGCGATCTGCGTCCTGGTCTTCGCCCGCGCCCGCTTCGGGGTCCAACAGCTCCTGGGGAGAACCATCGATGGCTAGGGCCGGGGCGTCCATGGGCAGGTTCTTCGGCTATTGGGCGAAGCACAACGACTTCCTGCGCGAGACGTTGGAGGGCGGCAGCCCCGACGAGATCGTGCAGACGATCTTCATCCTCGGCTGCATCGTCGGCGCCAAGGCGCCCGACGGCGCGCTGCCCCATCCCAGAAACCTGATCCATTGGGTCAATGAGATGCAGGACATCTATGACGGATACGGGCCATGGCTCGTGTGACCAAGGCGCAGCGGGAGCGCAGGCTCCTTGCCGTCGGCAACCGGGCCATGGATATCTGCGATGCGGTGCTGGAGCGCGACCAGAAGACGCCGGACTTGCCGCACTCCACCATCACCCGCGAGGAGGCGCGCG
>DATBBO010000740.1:0-7805 GCA_036270995.1 Dongiaceae bacterium
GGTCGTGCGCTCTTCGCGCTTCTCCGGCACCAGGCAGGCCGCATGGGGGCGATGGCGAAGCGCGATCGCCAGCATCTCCTCGGTCGCCGCCATCTCCAGATTGAGGGGGAGATCGATCTCGCGGCTGAGGCGCTCGATGTCATGATCGGAGATGTGCCGGCGATCTTCGCGGAGATGAGCCGTGATTCCGTCGGCCCCCGCCTGGGCGGCCAGGCGCGCGGCCCGCACCGGATCGGGATGGCGTCCACCGCGCGCGTTGCGGATGGTCGCCACATGGTCGATGTTCACCCCCAGTCTCAGCCGTCCAGGATTCATCCTTGCATCTCCTTGTCATCGCCAGGTGCCTCGCCGGCGGCCGGGCCGTGCTCCACCCGGTGCCGGGCAAAGCGCCGGCGCTGGTGACGGCGCTGCTGATATCCTTTCACCAGATAGCGCGCCGGGAAATAGGTGATGAGGGCGGCCGTCAACCCCATCGGGATCGAGCCGAGGGACATGGGCAGGAGAATCTGCATCGGATGATGCAGCATGTAGAAGAAGGTCACGTCATGGGGCAAATGGTGGTGGCTGTGGGTCCCCAGCATCCGCGCGCCCAGCTTGTAAGTCCCGATCAGGATCGGCGGGATGGTCCAGGGATTGCTCGCCAGCGTGCCGATGGCGGCGGCGAGCGGGCTGCCCCGCACCACCCACGCCACAATCAAAGCGATTACCAGATGCAGGCCGACGAAGGGGGTGAAGATCACCCCGACGCCGCAGGCGAAGCCGAGCGCGATGGAGGAGGGTGTACCCGGCATGCGGGCGATGCGATGGGCGAGATAGCGGGTCGAGCGGCCGAAGCCGATGCTCGGCCAGAAGAACTCGCGCAGGCGTCGAGACAGCGATGGCTTTTGGCGGCGGCGGAACATGCGATCCCAGCGACGGACGTCCGCGAGGTCAGCCCCGCGCGCGCTCCACCGTATTGATGGCGGGCGTCGCCCGCAAGGCAGCGATGATGTTGGTCAGGTGCTTCACGTCCTTGACTTCGACGTCGATCATCATCTCGAAAAAGTCGACGGAGCGGTTGGTTATCTTGAGATTCGTTATGTTGCCTTCGCTCTTGCCGATCACCGTGGAGAGGCTGCCCAGGCTGCCGGGCTCGTTGGCGACGACCACATGGAGCCGGCCGACATGGCTGTCGGCCTTCGCGGGATCCATATGCCAGGAGACATCGAGCCAGCGCTCGGGCTGATCGGCGAAGCTCTCCAGGGTCTCGCAGTCGATGGTGTGGATCGTCACCCCCTTGCCGGTGGTGACGATGCCGACGATGCGATCGCCCGGCAGGGGATGGCAGCAGCCGGCGAAGTTGATGGCCATGCCAGGAATGAGCCCCGTGATGGGGACGGCGAGCCCCTCCTTGGCCTGAGGCCTCCGCGTCGCCCGCGGGCGTTTGGGCACCTGCGGTGCGGCGCCATCGGTGGTTGCTGGGGTTTTCACGCCCGGGAAGACTGCGTGGATGACCTCGCGGCCGGTCAGATTGCCCGCGCCGACGGCCACCAGCAGCTCGTCGACGGTGTCGTATTTCAGCTTCTTGAGCGCGCCGTCGAGCGCCTTCTCGCTCCAGTCATGGCCGTCATGGCGGAAATCCTTGCTCAGGATCGAGCGGCCGAGCTCGAGATACTGCGCCCGCTGCTGGGTGCGGATGAAGCGGCGGATGCAGGCCCGGGCTTTGCCCGTGACGACGAAGCGCTCCCAAGTGGGGGACGGCGTCTGGTTCCGCGAGGTGACGATCTCGACCTGGTCGCCGTTCTGGAGCTGGGTGCGCAGCGGCGCCATGCGGCCGTTGATCTTGGCACCCACGGTGCGGTCGCCGACCTGGCTGTGCACCGCATAGGCGAAGTCGACCGGGGTGGCGCCGCGCGGCAGCGCGATCAGATCGCCCTTGGGGGTGAAGCAGAAGACCTGGTCCTGGAACATCTCGAGCTTGGTGTGCTCCAGGAACTCCTCCGGCCCCGCCGCGTGCTCCAGGATGTCCAGCAGCTCGCGGAGCCACCGGTACTGGCGGCCGTCGAGCTGGGGCGCTTCCTGCTTCCAGCGCCAATGCGCCGCCACGCCCAGCTCCGACACCTCATGCATCTCGCGGGTGCGGATCTGGACCTCGATGCGCTGGCGCTCGGGCCCGATGACGCCGGTATGGAGCGAGCGGTAGTTGTTGGGCTTGGGCGTGCTGATGTAGTCCTTGAAGCGCCCCGGCACCATGGAATAGGTGCTGTGGAGAACACCCAGGGTCTGGTAGCAGGCCGCGACATCCGGCACGACGATGCGGAAGGCCATGATGTCGGAGAGCTGCTCGAAGCCGATATTCTTGCGCTGCATCTTGCGCCAGATCGAATAGGGCGTCTTCTCGCGGCCGGAGATCCAGGCCTCGATCCCGGCGGCGTCCAGCGTGCGCTTCAGCTCGGCGATGATGCGCGGCACGATCTCGCCCCCCTGCTCGCGCAGATATTTCAGACGCTGGGCGATCGATTCCCGGGCGTCGGGATAGAGCTCGGCGAAGGAGAGGTTCTCCAGCTCGTCCTTCATCTGCTGCATGCCCATGCGCTCGGCGAGCGGGGCATAGATCTCCAGGGTCTCGAGCGCGATGCGCCGGCGCTTGTCGACATCCTTGATGAAGTTCAGCGTCTGCATGTTGTGCAGGCGGTCGGCGAGCTTGACCAGCAGGACCCGGATATCCGCCGACATGGCGAGCACGAGCTTGCGGAAGTTCTCCGCATGTTTGGTGTGGTCCGACTGCAGCTCGATGCGGGAGAGCTTGGTGACGCCGTCGACGAGGCGCGCGACCTCCTTGCCGAAGAGCTGCTCGATCTGCTCCAGCGTCGCGTCTGTGTCCTCGACCGTATCGTGGAGCAGGCCGGTGACGATGGAGGCGCTGTCGAGCTTCATGCGTGCGAGCAGCTCGGCCACGCCCAAGGGATGGGAGAAATAGGGATCGCCCGAAGCCCGGCTCTGTGAGCCATGGGCCTTCATGGCGAAGACATAGGCGCGATTCAGCGCGTCCTCATCGGCCGCGGGGTCATAGGCCTTGACCCGTTCGACCAATTCGAACTGCCGGATCATGCCCTCACCTCACACCTGCCCCCGGGCCGCCTCGCGGCCCGATTGGCACCCCTGGGGCGCCTTGCGGCCGATTGGCACGCCAGCGCCGTGTCGGGGCTGCACCGCCCCGCAGGCGCCGTACGCGATGGATGTAAGGGCGGCGGCCTATCTCGCCTCCGTGGCGTCTTCCTCATCGGCACCCGGCTCGTCCTGGAACTCGCCGTCAATGCTGAGGCCCGCCTCGGCTGCGTCCTTTTCCTGCGCCTGGATCATCTCGCCCAGAAGATCGGCGGTCTCGGCACCGAAGCCGCCCTCTTCCTCGGGCTCGTCCTTCTCCACATGGCGCTGCAGGCCCTGAACCAGGTTGTTACGCAGCCCCTCGAGATCGATCGTCTCATCGGCGATCTCGCGCAGCGCCACCACCGGATTCTTGTCGTTGTCACGCTCGAGGGTAAGCTGGCCGCCGGCGGCGATGTCCCGCGCCCGCTGTGCTGCCACCATCACCAGATCGAAACGATTGGGCACCTTCAATACGCAGTCTTCGACCGTAACGCGCGCCATGATATCTCCCGTGAGGCCGGGCGGAATCCGCCCCGGCAAATTGAGGACGAACTGACAATATATGGGCGCGCTCGCAGCAAATCAAGCAGGTTCAACCACTTGGCGTGGAGTGCGGAAGCGGTCGAACGATCTGGTCTGGGGATAAGCGGGCGATGAGCTGGGGCAGGCCGAGCCCGGTCGCCGGGTGGCGCCAGCCGGGCCGGATCTCCGCCAGGGGATGAAGGACGAAGGCGCGCTCCGCCATTCGCGGATGGGGCAGCAGCGGCGGCGCGGAGCCCTCGCGCACCAGCGAGCCGTAGGCCAGGAGGTCGAGATCGAGGATCCGCGGCGCGTTGAGGACCGAGCGCAGGCGCCCGAAGCCGGCCTCCACCTCATGCAGCAAGGCGAGCAGCGCCTCGGGCGCGAGGCTCGTCTCGACCTCGATCACGCCATTGACATACCAGGGCTGGTCCGAGACGGGGACAGGCGCGCTCTCCCACCAGCGCGAGCGGGCGCGGATGCGAAGCCCGCGCGACGCCAGCGCCGCGAGCGCAGCCTCGAGGGTTGCGACCGGCGGCCCATGCTCCGGGCTGGGCAGGTTGGCTCCCAGCCCGATCAGAATGGGACCCGCCGGTCGGGGCCCTTGCTTTTCCACCGCACTCACACCATTGGTCATGTTGTCGGCATTGATTGACCGCCGATGCAGGTGTCAAGACTCGACGGGCCGTTAATTGATTCAAGACTAGCCCGGCACGGCGACCTAACCGTTCGAAAAGCTTGACAGTTCAGGGCCCTGGCGGCCGTCCGCGGCCATCGGGGCGAGGTGATCATTGCGAGGACCATGATGAAGTTAAGGTTCTATCCCGGTGAACGCGTCGGAATTTTCATCGACGGCGCGAATCTCTACGCGGCGGCACGCTCTCTCGGCTTCGACATCGACTACAAGCGCCTTCTGGCGCTGTTCAGCGAGGACTGCCATCTGGTGCGCGCCTTCTACTACACGGCCCTGGTGGAGGACCAGGAGTACTCCCCCCTGCGCCCTCTGGTCGATTGGCTCGACTACAACGGCTACACCATGGTGACCAAGCCGACCAAGGAGTTCACCGACTCCACGGGCCGGCGCAAGCTCAAGGGCAATATGGACATCGAGCTCGCCATCGACGTGCTGGAGATGGCGCCGCATCTGGATCACGTCGTGCTGTTCTCCGGCGACGGAGATTTCCGCCGGCTGGTCGAGGCGGTGCAGCGCAAGGGGGTGCGGGTCTCGGTGGTGAGCACCATCCGCTCCCAGCCGCCCATGGTGGCCGACGAGCTCCGCCGCCAAGCTGATAACTTCATCGAGCTGGGCGAGCTGGCGGATAGTATCGCCCGCACCCATCATCCGCGGGCGACCCCGGCCGATCCGGACGCCGATCTCGCCGAGACCGCGTGACCGGCGCGGCGCCGCCGGCGCTGTCGCCGGCGCCTGCGAAGGCCGACCCGACCCCTGACGGGCCGGGCCGGGACTGTCCGACCTGCCCGCGGCTGGTCGCCTTCCGGCAGAAGAACCGGGAGAGCGAGCCCGGCTGGCACAACGCGCCGGTGCCGAGCTTCGGCCCGATGAGCGCAAGGCTGCTGGTCGTCGGCCTCGCTCCCGGCCTCAAGGGCGCCAACCGCACCGGCCGTCCCTTCACCGGCGATTACGCCGGCGATCTGCTCTACGAGACTCTCCGGAAGCTCGGCTTTGCCGAGGGCGACTACGGCCGCAGCCCCGATGACGGCTTTCGCCTCCTTGATTGCCGCATCACCAATGCGGTGCGCTGCGTGCCGCCGGAGAACAAGCCAACACCTGCGGAGATCGCGGGCTGCCGAAGCTTCCTCGCTGCCGAGATCGCCGCCATGCCCCGGCTTGCGGCGATCATGGGGCTGGGGGCCATCGCCCATGCCAGCGTGCTGGCCGCCCTCGGCGAGCGCCTCTCCCGCCGCCCCTTCAAGCATGGCGCGCTGCATGAGCTGGAGGGCGGGCTGCTGCTGGCCGACAGCTATCACTGCTCGCGCTACAACACGAACACGGGCCGTTTGACCCCGGAGATGTTCGAGGCGGTGGTCGCGGCGCTGCGCGCCAGATTGGCCTGAGTACCCTGGATCAGGGTATCGTGGCCGTGAAGGATTCCGCGAGCGCCGGGTAGAGGGCCGCGAGGAAGCCCGCGACCGTCGGGAGCACGATGAGGGAGCCGGCCTCGTCGATCGCCTCGGGGATCATCGCATGGGCGATGAGGGCAAGGACGGCGCCGCCGGCCACCGCCTGGAAGAACACGGCCGCCAGCGAATCGGTGCCGCCGAGGAAGGCGTTTCCGGCCGCGGCCGCGACCATGCCGGCGACCAGCACCGTCGACCACAGCAGGAAGACGGTCTGCGGCCGGAAGCCTGCGCGGCGCAGCATCGCCCCGCTCGCCGCCGCCTCCGGTATGCCCCCCAGGAACATGCCGAGGATGAGGGTCAGCGACAGGTTCGAAAGCCCCGCGAACTTGGCCCCGATCACGAGGCAGCCCGGGATGGTGTCCAGGATGTTGCCGAAGACGATGGCCAGGCCGGCGCCCTTGGCGGCCTCGGCGAGGATGCGCTCGGATTCCCGCGGGCTCACCGGCCCCAGGCTGTCCCGGGCGACCCGGACCCAGACGTCCCGATAGCGTCCGTCTCCGCCGGCGCTGAGATTGCGGATCGCGCGCTCATGGCTGAGCCGCCGGGCGGAGGCCGCGAGCTGTGAATCCTCCGCCATCAGCCGCAGGAAATCCTCGCGCCGGATCGCCAGCAGCTCCGTGGGCCCGGCCGCGCGGATCGTCGCCGTCCGCGGCTCGCCGCTGAGGAGCGCCATCTCGCCGAAGGCCTGCCCCGGCCCCAGCTCCGCCAGGGAATGGCAATCGGGGCCGCCGCCCTCGATGACCTCGACCTTGCCGCGGACGACGATATAGAGGCGATCGCCCTCCTCCCCGGCGCGAAAGACGATCTCATCGGGCGTCAGGCTCCGGCGGGTGATGAGCGGCAGGAGCTCGGAGATGTCCTCCGGCGGGAGGTGGCGCAGCAGCTCGCCCTGGGCCAGCAGCTTGATGGTCTCGGCCGTGTCCTTCTGCTGGCGCCGGCTGGCATATTCGCGGAAGCGGGTCGGAAAGCGGATGGCCGCCCCCTCGCCTTCCAGCAGCAGCGAGACGGCGTAGTAGAAGACCGCGCCGACTGCGAACCCACCCCCGACGAAGAGCCAGGCCGCTTCCGTGGTGAAGCCCCGGTCATGCAGGTCGTTGGCGCTCTCATAGCCGAGCTCGACCGCAAGCGCCGTGATGAGCGCGCCGGCGGCGAAGGCGAGCACGCAGCTCAAGACCCGCTTGGAGGGCGTGAAATAGAGGCCGATCGCCGCGCCGATGATGTTGGAGGAGGTGACGGCGAGCCCGAGGATGGCGACGATGACGATCTGAGTGAAGAAGCTCATGAACCCTTTCTACATGGCGCCGCCACCCGGCGGGACATGGAAATGCATATCCGGAAGATTCTCCGAGGCGTCTGGAGCCCGTCGGATCACAGTCCTCGCAGGGCCGTAATTGTCCGTAAGGATTTGCGCGTCCGCGACGCTCCGACCTACCACTGCCAGAAATGCTTGGTGAACGGCTGGCTTAGGTCGAATTCCATGGAGGCAGCATGTGGCAGCGAGCGCATGCCGGGGACCGGCCGCACGCGAAGATTCTCGGGTGGAATGGAAAGGCGGTTTTTATGCCATCCCCGCGCCAGGCCTTCCTCGGAGAACTTGCGGTACAAATATTTCCTCCTCACGTAGCTCTCGCTCAAGCTGATGTAGTGGCGCAGATAGAAGTCCTCCGGACAGACACGTCTTTGCTCGCCGCCGACCATGTGGCCGCCGGTTTCCACATTGTCGAGCCCGGCACCGGCCTTCCAGCCGCGCATCAGCCGAGGATAGTAGGGCTGAAAGAAATAATAGGTCGTCATGCGGGAGCTGTAGTCCTCGGCCTCGAAATCCTCTCCCTCGATCGGGACGAAGGCCAGCTCGTGGAAGTTGATGCAGGTGAAGCCTTCGCGATCGGCACGGGCTATGGCCGTGGCCAAGGTCTCGCCCCTGCGGGGCGCGCAAAGCCACTCATCGGCATCCGCATGGATGAACCAGTCATAGTCCGTCGACATGGCGATCTTCTGCTTTGCCGTCAGGACCT
>DATBBO010000741.1:0-6734 GCA_036270995.1 Dongiaceae bacterium
GACGGCCCAGGTCGAGTATCAGGCGGCCGTCACCATCCTCGAGCGCCGCCATCTCTGCCGGCTCGCGGAATGGCCGGCGCCGCTCCAGCGCTCCCATGACGGGATGAACATGGACATCTACGGCAGCATGTGGGGGCCGAACGAGATGACCTGCATCGGCACGCTCAGGAATTGGAGCGTCGTCGACCGGCTTTCGCGCATCACCCAGCCGGCCCTGGTCATCAGCGGCCTCTATGACGAGGTGGCGCCCCCCGTTGCCGCCCAGATCCAGCGAGGCCTGCCGAACGCCGAGATCAAGGTCTTCCCCAACAGCTCCCACACGCCCTTCTTCGAGGAGCCGGAGGCCTATTTCGCCGTGCTCAGGAGCTTCCTGGATCGCAATCGGGGCTGAGGCAGGGACGCTCGCGCGACGATCCGCAGGCTGGATGCGGCTCAGGCCAGCTCGCGGCAGCGCCGATCGATATCGACGGCGTGGTGGACGAAGTCCTGCAGGGAGGCCGAGAGCGCCGCGGAATCCGCCGCCAGGCGGCGCAGGCCCTTGGTGGGGTCCGGACGCAGGCGGAGAATGGCCCCCTGCTCATCGACCTCGACGGTGATCTGGCGGACGCGCGAGCGGCGCCGCGGCACGCGGGTGATGGCGAGGGTCAGCTGCGGCGGCTGGATCTGCAGGCAGGAGAACTCGAAGCGGTCGCTCTCCCCCGCCACATGCAGCCGCGACAGGTGATAGCGCCGGTTGAGATCAAGGGGAAGATGGGCCGCCGCCATCTTGTTGAGATGAGCGAGCCCCGCCGCGCCGATGGAACGCTCGGCGGGATTCTCGCGCGTCAGCGGCTCCCACACCTCGGTGCGGAAATGCTCGGCATCCGCGGGATCGATCGCGCTCCAGTCGATGGCGGCACGCAGCCAGCGCGCCACGCGATAGATGGTCGCGAACTGATCGCGCTCCGAAAGCGGCTGAAAAGGAATGCGTGGATAAGCGGGTGGCATGGGTACTCTCGCGGCTCTGCGAATGAAACCCCTCTTCGCGGGCGTTTGTTCCGCGATGACTGCCGCTTCGTCCTGCGCAGTATCAGTAGGTGAGCGACGTGATCGCGCTCTGCAGCGGCTCGCTGCTGATGGCGATGAGCCCGTCGAAGGGCGAGTCCATTTCCAGGATCAGAAACAGCGCGCCCGAGACCGACGCGGCGCAGATGACGAAGATCGCGATGACCGTGGCATTGCGCGGGGCGAAGATCGCCCAACTCATGAAGATCATGGCCGTCCATGCCACCATCATGTAGAGGAAGGGCAGCGGGATGGTGCCATTACTCGCCAGGATCACCGCGAGGTGATGCTGGGCGACGTCGGTCAGCTCGTCGTGCAGGTCCGCCTTCACCTGCTGCTCCAGCACGGTCGGCGCCGGCATCTCCATGATGGTCCGATAGGTGGCGACATAGATCACCCGGCTTCTGTCGCTCCGGCCTGCGCCCTCGAACGTCTCGGCGACGGCAAGACGGGCGAGCTCGGCGAGACTCTGCCGGACAGCAGCGACCGAGGGATTGTCGAGCTCCCTCGAAGTGAGGTTCATCTGCTCCAGCCGCGCGGCCTGAGCCTTGATCTCCTGGTCCGCCGCATCGAAGGAGCTCTTCACCTCCGCGGTCAGCAGGCCCAGCACCAGGGAGGTCATGGCCGCCACCATGCCGATGGCGATGATGATCGTATCCTGGCTGGCCTTGGAGAGATGGCTGGTGGGCAGACGCTGGCCGAGCCAGACGCCGAGGAAGATGCCGACCAGGATGATGGCGAAGATGCCGAGCGCGGTCGTCAGAGAGTTGAGGTTGCCCGTCACGGAATTCCCCGAAGAGCCCAATCGATCCGATAGCACGGATCGAATCATCCCCTCGCAAACAGAATCGCCGGGTTAGCGCTGGCCGTCAATTCTTCCGCTTGCCGTCGCTTCGCCCCGCTCCAGCAATGCCAGCACGCTGAGGGCGCCCTTGCGCAGGAGGGTCCACATGCCGCGGCGCTCCTCGGGCAGGAGGGCGACCGGCCGACAGGTCTCCATGGCATAGAGGCCGAGCCGGGCGGTGCGCAGCGAGGTATAGAGCGCATCCGCCGCATTGGCGGAGAGCCGCCCGACGAGCCCGCCGCCAAGCGACTGGACCGCCATGTCGCCCGCTTGGGCGGCCATCCCGGAGGTGGCGGCGATCCAGAGCACACGGCGCAGCAGCGTCCATTGCTGAAGGAGACCCGGCGCCAGGCCGTAGATCACCGAGATCTCGCGCAGCATCTTGAGTTCGCGCCAGAGGGTGATCAGGCCGTCGACGAGGCCGTTCGGGCTGGCCAGCGAGATGAAGGCGGTGTCGCGCAGCGCCCGGCCGATGGATTTCCGCACCTCCTCATCCAAGGGGCGCAGGACCTGGGCCGAGAGCCGCGCCACCACCTCGTGGTCGCGCAGGTTCGAGTGGAGGCTCTGGCGAAAGTCGCGGATCGCCTCGGCCATCGCTGGACGCGGCTCGTAGAGCCGGGTGACGCGGGCGGCATAGGCGATGCCCCGGTCATGACCCCGGCTCTGCCGCAGGAAATCGGCTTCCTTGCGCGCCGCCTCGATGCGCCCGAGAGAGCGAAGCTGGCGCCGGATCGTCCCCAGCTCGGCTCCGATGGCGAAAAGCCCGGTGACGACCAGACCGACCAGCAGCAGCCCCAGCAGGATGCCCGAGGGCGCCCACCAGCTGAGCGCGTCCAGCACGGCACGGATCGACTCATAGCTGAGGAATCCGAGGGCGAACAACGTGAAGGCGAGCACAAAGGCCGTGCCGGCGCTCCAGAATCCCGACCGCCTCCGGCCGGGCTCGATCGGTGCCGGCAGCGCGCTGCCCTCGTCCAGCAGGCTGATTTCGTCGAGGCCGAATTCGCGCGGCGGCGGCGCGGGTGTTGCAGCCTCCGCCGGCGGCTCATCTCCCGGCAGATGCTGGAGCCGGACGCGATCGGCCGCCGTCTCATAGGGTTTCGGCCCCCGGCTCATGAGAGGCGGTCTCCGATGAGATAGCGGATCGCCTCGTCGAGGCGGATGTGATCGAAGCCCTGGGGCGCGCCGGGTGCGAGGCGCTTGGGCAGAAAATCGATGAAGCGATAGTCCTCCTCATGCCAGTCGCTGCGCGACGGCATGCGGTCCGGCACTTCGCCGGTCCACAGCGCCCGCTCGTGACCGGCGCCGACGGGAATCCCGACCACCACGCTGAGGCGATGGCCATCCGCCTCGGCGATGCGGTCGGCGGTGCAGCGCATGGCCGAGAGGGCGAGCACCTTGGTCTCGATGGTTTTCGCCTTGATCTCGCGCCCGGCGCGATCGAGCAGATCCTGGAGCAGGGATTCCAGATTGCCTTGCTGGCTGCGCGAGACGTGATCGGCCTTGCTCGCAGCGAACAAGACCCGGTCGATTCGATGCCGGACCCAGGGCAGGCCGAGGCGCGCCAGGAGGCCGCTGCGACCATGCTCGAAGCTCGCAAGGATCATGGACATCGTCTCGCGCGCCTCCTCGAAGGCATCGGGCCCCGCCTTCAGGCTGCGCAGCAGATCGACCAGCACGATCTGGCGATCGAAATCCTTGAAATGCTTCTCGTAGAACTCACCCACCACGCGGCGGCGATAGACCTCGTAGCGGCCGGCCATGATGGCATAGAGCGAGCGCCGGCCCGGCTCGGCCGCGCCGGGCACCGGCAGCGGGCAGAAGTTGAGGGCGGGCGCCTCGAGGTCCCAATGCCCCGGGGTGATGAAGCGGCCCGGCTGGATGAGGGTGAGGCCGAGGGAGGGTTCTGCCGAGGCTTTGAGATAATCCCGGTAGAGGGCCGAGAGGCGGCGGATCTCCGCTTCCTCCGCCGGCTCGCCGGGTTTTGCCGCCGCCAGCGCCGCCCGCCACGCTGCGCCGAGGCTCCGGCGGGGCTCGCGCTCGGCGAGGCTCAGCATCTTCGCCGACCAGGCCGCAAAGCTCATCTCCAGCAAGGGCAGGTCGAGCAGCCACTCACCGGGGTAGTCGACGATGTCGATGTTGAGCACCGCCTGCCGGTTGATCTGCCGGCGCAGCCAGGAGCCCGGCTGGTAATGCAGTTCGATGCGGATCTCCGCAAGCTGGTCCGTGGAGGGCGGCCAGCACGGCGGGTCGGCCGTCAGCGCGGCGAGATTGGCGAGATAGGGGAAGGTCGCGAGCTCGGGATCTGGCTGCGGCCGCTCTATCACCGAGATGATGTTGTCGAGATCGGCAATGGCCGGGAGGATCCGCCGCCGGGCGGGAAAGCGGATCAGATTGTGGACCAGGGCGGTGGTGAAGATGGTCTTGCCCGCCCGGCTTAGGCCGGTCACCGCCAGCCGGACGGTGCGTTCATTGGCCCAGTCGAAGACCCCCTCGACGGCCTCCTCCGCCCGCTCCGCGCCCCAGCGCAGGGGATTGTCGAACAGACTGGTGGATTTCATCGGGAAGCTGGCGTCTCTCTTGCCGCCTGAATGTCGCCTCGGGCTGTCGCCCTGGAGGATGGTCTCGTGAGCCCGCCCCCGGATGGCTGTTCCTGGCGCGTTCTGGGCCAGGCTCTCAAATCGTGCGCGCCGCCTCATTTTCAAGCCCGTCCGCGGGCACTCGCCTATTGATCGCCCTCTTATTGGTCAACCGGCGGCAGCTTCAGCTTGCCGATCACGTCCCGGACCAGGGCGTAGAAGCCGTCGCCCTGCTGCTCGGGCGTCAGGCTCTGGATCACCGCGCAATAATACCCGGTGAAATGGTTCTTGAAGCCCGGCCCCAGGGAGTAGTCGATCTGGTTTCCGGGATCGCCGCTGTAGCGCGAGATGACGGCGCAGAGGGACGGGATCTGGCGGCCCTTCAGCACGCCGGTGAAGACGGCGGTATCGAAGCCCTGGATCGTCTGCGGCTCGCGCCAGTCGCCGGTCTGCCCGAAGATCTGGCTGCTGTCGGTCATCTCCTCCAGCGTGTGCTGCGGCAGGTAGGTCTTGTAGCCGCTCTCGATGTAGTAGGTCAGAATGAAGAAGGCATGGTCGATGACGGTGAGCTGCGAAGATTTGTAGGTCTGCACGCCTTGATTGACCTCGACGATGACGCAGCTGCGCTGCTTGGCCGGACCGTCATAGCCGATGATGAAGCCGTCGCAGGACACCGCCTGCGGCTCCTGCGCCTCGCCGACGGCAGGCAGCAACAAGGCTGCGAGAGCCAGGAAGAACTTCCAACCGCGCATCACCATCACCCTGCGGCGTAATAACCCGAACCCTTCCACTATAGCCTGCCGCCGGACGGCTCTACCATCGCAGCCCATCCGCGCCATTTGCGGCCGATTCCAATTCCCACTATCCTCCGGGCGGAACGAAGAACGAGCCGAACCGGCGCCAGGGACGCAAGGGGCGGCACGGGGAACCAAGGATGACGACATCAATCTCGAGCGCTGAGGAGCGGCGGGCGCACCGCCGCGTGATCACGGCCGGAATCGCCGGCAATGTGATGGAATGGTACGACTTCTCGGTCTACGGCTTTTTCGCCCGCACCATCGGCCAACTCTATTTTCCGACGCATGATCCGAACGTCTCGCTGATGGCGGCCTTCGGCACATTCGCCATCGGATTTTTCATGCGGCCGCTCGGCGCCGTGGTCTTCGGCTATATCGGCGATCGCGTGGGCCGGGCCCATTCGCTTCTCTGGTCCGTGGTCGTCATGGCGATCCCCACCTTTGCCATCGGCCTTCTGCCCACCTATTACCAGATCGGCATCACCGCCTCCGTGCTGATGCTTCTCTGCCGCATCCTCCAGGGCCTCGCCGTGGGCGGGGAATATACCGGTTCAATCGTGTTCCTGGCCGAGCGAGCCCCGCGCGCCAAGCGCGGATTGGCCTGCGGCTGGGCGCCCTTCGGGTCCGCGGGCGGCATCCTGCTCGGCTCGGCCATGGGGGCGCTGGTCATCAATTCAATGCCAATGACGGATGTGGTCGGCTGGGGCTGGCGCCTGCCCTTCCTGTTCGGCGTCGTGGTGGCGGGGGTGGGATTCTTCATCCGCCGCCATGTGACCTTCGACAAGCCGCCGGCGGCCAAAGGCTTTCCCTTGACCCAGGCGCTTCGCGAGCATCCCATCGAGATGCTGCAGGTCGTCGGCATCTGCGTCGCGAACGGCGTCGGCTTCTACACCACCTTCGTCTACATCGTGACCTGGTTGAAGCTCTACGCCCATATGAAGCCGGACACCGCCCTTCTGATCAACTCGGCCAACATGGCGATCATGCTGCTCGTGGTCCTGGGTGCTTCAGCGCTGTCGGACAAGGTTGGACGCAAGTCGGTCATGGCCACCGCCGCGATCGGCATGGTGCTCTTCGCCTGGCCACTCATGGCGCTGATGAACACCGGCGATGTTGCAAGCGTGTTCCTGGGCCAGCTCGGATTGACGCTGCTGGTAGGCAGCTATGTCGCGGTCAATCCCATCGCCATCTGCGAGATCTTTCCGCGCAGCATTCGCTGCTCGGCCGTCTCGACCGCCTACAACATCACCCTCGGCATCGTCGGCGGCACAGCACCGATAGCCGCGACCTGGCTCATCGACAAGACCGGCTATGCCCTGGCTCCCGCGTTCTATGTGATGCTGGCCGGCGCCATCTCGGCCGGCGCCACGCTGTCGCTCAACAGCGCCGCCCAGCGGCGGATGGAAGAGCCGCCCGCCGGCATGGTCGCGACCGCAACCTCGGGGCGCTGACGCAAGAGGACCGGCCTGG
>DATBBO010000742.1:0-2631 GCA_036270995.1 Dongiaceae bacterium
TTACGCCGAGCCTCCTGGCCGAAGCCGGCATCGCCCCTGCTCTGCTGCCACCGATCCATGCCTCCCATGAGATCGTCGGCCGCGTCTCCGCCGAGGCCGCCGCGGCCACACGGCTCGCGGCGGGGACGCCCGTGGTCGCGGGCTGCGCCGATCACGTCGCCTCGGCCTTTGTGGCCGGCGCCGCGCAACAGGGAGATCTGGTGCTGAAGTTCGGCGGCGCCGGCGACATCCTGCTCTCCGCCGACCAACCCGTCACCGATCCCCGGCTCTTCATCGACTACCACATCATCCCCGGGCTCTATTTCAGCAATGGCTGCACCGCGACCAGCGGCAGCCTGCTGAACTGGATCGTGCGCGAGCTCGCCGGCGGCGAGCAGGCGGCAGCGGCAGCGGCGGGCCTGAAGATCCATGCCTGGCTCGACCGCATGGCGAGCGAAGTGCCGGCAAGCGCCGAGGGCCTGGTGCTGCTGCCCTATTTCCTCGGCGAGAAGACGCCGCTCCAAGACCCCCATGCCCGCGGCACGCTGATCGGCCTCGGCCTGCATCATCGCCTGGCCCATATCTGGCGGGCGGCGTTGGAGGGCGTCATCTTCGGCTTCCGCCATCACATCGAGGTCTTTGCCGAGCGCGGCCTTTCCGTCGCCCGCGTCTTTGCCTGCGACGGCGGCGCCGCGAGCGATCTGTGGCTCCAGATCGCCGCCGATGTCATCGGTCGCCCGGTGCAGCGCATCGACCACCATCCCGGCTCCTGCCTGGGGGCCGCTTATGTCGCCGGCCATGGCGCCGGGCTGCTGAAGGATTTCACGGGCATCGCCCGCTATGTCGCCGGCGGGCGCATCTTCGAGCCCGCATCGGAGCGCCGTGCGGTCTATGACCACGCCTATGCGAATCACCGAGCAGCTTATGAGCGGCTGAAGACACTCTATCCGCGCCTCGATCCCGAAGGAGAAACGGAATGAGCGAAACCCGATTGCTGTCGGGCAAGCGCGCCCTCGTCACGGGCGCCGCTTCGGGCATCGGCCGCGCCATCGTGCGGGCCTTTGCCGGCGCCGGCGCCCGCGTCGCCGTCACCGACAAGAACGGCGAGGCGGCAGCCGCGCTCGCCGGCGAGACCGAAGGCGCCATCGCCGCTTCCCTGGACGTCACCAGCGCGGCCGAGACCACCAAGGTCTTCGACCATGTCTACCAGGCCTTCGGCGGCTTCGACATCCTGGCGGCCAATGCCGGCATCTCCACCATGAACCCGGTCGCGGAGCTGAGCGAGGCGGAGTGGGATGCCAATATGGATGTCAACGCCAAGGGCATTTTTCTCAGCAACCAGGCCGCGCTGCGCCGCTGGCTTGCTTCCGGCAGCCCCGGCGTCATCGTCAACACCGCCTCGCTCGCCGGCAAGATCGGAGCACCCTTCCTGGCCCACTACTCGGCCAGCAAGTTCGCGGTCGTCGGCTTCACCCAGGCGCTGGCGCGCGAGGTCGCCAAGAACGGCATCCGCGTAAATTGCGTCTGCCCCGGCTTTGTGCGCACCAGCATGCAGGAGCGCGAGATCGCCTGGGAGGGCAAGCTCCGCGGCATGACCCCCGAGGCGGTGCGCGCCGAATATGTCTCGCTGACGCCGCTCGCCCGCATCCAGGAGCCGGAGGATGTGGCGGATATCGTGCTGTTCCTCGCCAGCGATCTCGCCCGCTTCCTCACCGGCGAAGCGGTCAATGCCAGCGGCGGCGTGTTGATGGACTAACGAGGAGACGAATGCAGATGGCTGCCTCTTTCCTCACTCGGCTTGGCCCATTCTTCCCTGTCCCGCGCTTTGAAGCGGGAGAGGGGATCGACACCGCGCAGCGGCGGCGACGGGGTGAGGGTGATCCAACCACCATTCTCGCCAAACCCTCACACTCCCCATCGCTCCGCGATGGGTCCCCTCCCGCTCGCGCTCCGAAGCGAGGGAGAGGGCATTCCCGCCGCGCGTGCTACGGGGCCAGGGCATGAAGACGCTCGGCAAGATCCTGCCGCATCTGCTGCTGGCGCTGTTCTCGCTTTATATCCTGCTGCCCCCGCTCTGGGTGCTGCGCACCAGCTTCGTGCCCGATTCCCAGGCCTATAGCGTGGCGATGCTGCCGGATGTGACGCTCGCCAACTACATCAAGCTCTTCGCCAAGGACTCCTTCGCGCTCGCCTATCAGGACAGCCTCATCGCCGCCGCGGGTTCGACCCTGCTCGGCCTGCCCATCGCCGCCATGACCGGCTACGCCTTCGCGCGCTTCCGCACCGGCGGCCAGGCCAGCCGTTTCCTGGTGCTTGCGACCCAGATGCTGCCGCCGGTCGCCCTCGTGCTTCCGGTCTTCGGCCTCTTCCGCCTCGCCGGGCTCACCAACTCCGTTCTGGGCCTCGTCATCGCCTATGGCGCCATGAACCTGCCCTTCCTCACCTGGATCCTGATGGGCTTCTTCGAGGGCGTGCCCATCGAGCTCGAATGGGCGGCCCAGGTGGATGGCGCCACGGTCTGGGGCGCCTTCTGGCGCATCGTCATCCCCGTCTCGCTTCCCGGTATCGCCGCCGCCTCGGTGTTGGGCTTCATCCTGGCCTGGAACGAGTTCCTCTTCGCTTTAATCCTGACGGGGCCGACCACGGCAACGA
>DATBBO010000743.1:0-13470 GCA_036270995.1 Dongiaceae bacterium
GCAATCACCGAAAATCGTACCACAGAAAACATCGGCAAACATCGTACACGATAAGCCCCGATAAACGGGGCGCTTCTGCGGCTTCCGCCGGCAGCAGAAAACGTCGTAAGGCTCAGGGCAACTGTCACGCCGACGGCGGAATCCCACTGCTTGGTGATGACCTCCTTGGCTGCGCCCTGCTGCGCCAGGCTGGGGAAGAGCGCCTTGTCATAGGCCTCGGCGGGCGGGAGCTTCGCCAGCAGATCCGACGGGACCTTGTTGTTCTTCACCAGGTCCTGGAAGCGGATCGGGTGGCAATAGCCCTTCAGCCACTGCAGCTGCACCGGATCGGAATAGAGCCACTCCATCCACAGCTTGCCGGCATTGGGATGAGGGGCGTAGGCGCTGATCGCCTGGATATAGACGCCGGCGACCACCCCGGTTTTGGGCACCACGATCTCGACCGGCGGGTTGCCCTTGAGCGTGTCGCGGTCGCCCAGCGCCAGATAGTCCCAGCGCACGCCGACCGGCGTACTGCCCTGGGCGAGGGTCGCGGCCGAGATGTCGACGGGCACGAAATTGCCGGCCTTGTTCAGCTTGGCGAAGTAGTCGAGGCCGGCGGTGGCCGCCTTGTTCACATCGCCATTGGTCGCCGAGAGGCCGGCGGCGAAGACGGTCTGGATCGATTCGTTGGAGCTGCGCGGATCGCCGCCGATGGCGACGGCATTCTTGTACTCGGCACCGAGGAGATCGGCCCAGTCGGCCGGCATCTTCTTCACCAGGTCGGCATTGATCTCGAAGGCGAGCACGCCGTAGTAGTCGCCGTACCAGTAGCCTTCGGCATCCTTCTGGTCTTCGGGGATCGTGCCCCAGGTCGAGACCTTGTAAGGCTGCAGCAGGCCTTCGGCCTTGGCCGAAGGGCCGAAGGAGAGACCCACATCGATGACGTCCGGCGCTTGCGGGCCTTTGTTTCCCTTGTTGGCCTTGATCGCCTCGATCTCGTCGCCGGAGCCGGCATCGGGATTGAGCTCGTTCACCTTGAGGCCGTAGGCCGCCTTGAAGCCATCGATGATGGCGCCGTAGCCGCACCAGTCATGCGGCACGGCGATGATGGTGAGTTCACCCTCCTGCTTCGCCGCCGCCACCAGATCGCTCATGGAATCGGCCGAGGCCGTGCCGGCCAAGGCGCCGATCGCCAAGACCGAGGACGCCGCCAGCGTCCATCTGCCAAATCTTGCTCGCTTCATACCCTCTCTCCTGATGCGGACCCCTCGTTGAGATCGCGGGAAGATATCAGCGGATTGTTGCAATTCGATTAAATATAGTTGAGAGTACCACAGTTTGACACTTGCATTTGCCCGACACTCCACAAACAACGCCGGTTGCCCGCGCCGGCGACTCGCTCAATGATGCGCCGCCATGGACCAAGCGTCGCGCCTCTCCAAGAAACAGCGTCAGGATCGAATCCTGGCGGAGCTGCGCGCCTCCACCACCATCCGCATCTCCGAGCTCGCCGCCGAGCTCGGCGTTTCCTCGGAGACGATCCGTCGCGACCTGAAGGAGATGGGCGAGAGCGGGCTGATCGACCGCACCTATGGCGGGGCGGTCGCCCGGCCCTTCGGTTTCGAGCCGGCCTGGAACGAGCGCTTCGACGTCATGACGGAGGAGCGCGCGCATATCGCGGCCATCGCCGCCCGCCTCGTCCAGCCCGGCGAGGTGCTGGCGATCGATGCCGGCTCGACCACGCTGCATTTCGCCCGAAGGCTCGCCGCCGAGCTCAAGGACCTGACGGTGATCACCAACAGCTTCGCCGTCGCCATGGCGCTGGCGAGCAATCCCACCATCGCCGTCATCTCCTGCCCCGGCCATTACGATGCCCATGAGGGCAGCCTGACGGGGCCCGACACCATCGCCTTCCTCGGCCGCTTCAACGCCAACCGCGCCGTGATCGGCGCCAGCGGTCTGACCGCCGAGGGACCCAATGAGGTCAATTCCGGCGCCGCTGCGGTCAAGCGCGCCATGCTGCAGCGGGCCGAGGAGCGGATGCTGCTGGCCGATCACTCGAAGTTCGGCGAGCCGCATCTCGAGGTGATCTGCCCGCTCGGCGAGATCAACCGTCTGGTCAGCGACCGCTCGCCGGGGCGCGAGCTTGCCGCGGCGCTGCGCCGCGCCAAGGTCGAGGTCCATAGCTAGAGCAAGCCCTGCCTTGCCCTTGGGCGCTCCCGGGGCGAATAATGCACCAGGGGCGCCTTCGGAAGCGGCGCTCGAAACAGCGTCGGTTCCTCGCCTCGGCGAAGGGTGGCGACATTTAGCCCGGCGGGGCCGACCAAAAGCGAGGGAGGCCAGCATGAGCGTGGCACGGGTCACCAAGATCACGGCGGGTTCGCCCAAGGGGTTCCAGGCTGCGGTCGAGACCGGCCTGGCCCGGGCGGCAAAGACGCTGCGCGGGATCACCGGAATCGAGGTCGTGTCGCAGAAGGCCAAGGTGGAAAAGGGCAAGATCGCCGAATACCGTGTCACCCTGGAGCTGACCTTCATCCTCGACTGAGCGGGGATCATTTTCGCGGCCACGGTCTTGAGCGCGGCGATATAGGCCCTGACCCGCGCCGCATCGGCTCGGCATTTCCGCGGCCCGAACGCAAGCATCCACCCCTACCCGCCGGGCGGGCCACGGCCACGATCGCCTGGCCGCCGGCGGTTCGAGAAGGCATACTGCTCGAGGAAAGGCTGGGTCCGCTGTCGCCCTCTGGCCTGATGCTCTAGGAAGCGTTCGTGCTGCTCTTGGGATTTCTTCCGCTCGCGGCGCTGGGCCTGAGCATTGCTCTCTTTCAACGGCGGACCGGGGACGCCGGCGAGGCGATCGTCCTCGGGGCTCTTTCGTGGTCCTATGCCACCGGGCTCGGAACCGAGGCTTTGGGCCTCCTCCACGCGATCGCCTTCGGTCCTCTCCTCGCTTCCTGGGTGCTTGCCTTCGCCGCTCTGGCGCTGGTGCTGCTGCGATCGCGACGACGCCAGACGGCGCCCCGCCGCTCTCTCGCGGACGTTCGGCGCGCCGTCCTGGCATGGCGTCTCGAGGAATGGATCCTCGCCGTGGTCCTCCTCGTCATCGGCTCAGTCACCCTGCTGGTCGCGCTCGTCTGTCCCCCGAATAATTGGGACTCCCAGACCTATCACCTGCCGCGCATCGAGCACTGGATCCAGAACCACACCCTGGCCTTCTATCGGACGGCCATCGACCGCCAGCTGATGATGCCGCGGCTGGCCGAGATCCTGCTTCTGCAGCTTCGGTTGCTCTCCGGCGGGGACCACCTCTTGAATCTTCTGCAATGGCTGGCGGGGGCGGGCTCGGTCTTCCTGGTCGGCCGCATCGCCCTGGCGCTGGGGGCCACGCGGGGCGGCGCGGCCTTCGCCCGCCTGGTAGTCGTCACGCTGCCGATCGGCATATTGGAAGCCAGCAGCACGCAGAACGACCTGGTCGTCACATTCTTTCTGCTCTCGATGGTCGAGCGCCTGCTCGCCTGGCGGCAGAGCCGGCGCCTTGCAGATGCGGGCGGCTTCGCGATCGCCGCTGGGCTATCGCTCGCAACCAAGGGCACAGCCTATCTGATCGGCCTACCTTTCGGGCTCTGGTTCCTTGCCACCTGGGCGGAGACCGGACGGGGCGCGATGCTGCCGCTCTTCGGTTGCACCGTCCTTCTGCTGCTGCCTAACTTGCCGAGCTATATCCGCAACTTAGACTACAGCGGCTCACCGATCGGTACCGTAGGGCGAGCCACCAACACCGCGGCCTTCGGCCTTGATGCCCTGGTGGTGAATGGTACCCGTGATCTCGCCGTCAACCTCGCCACCCAGAACAGCGACTACGACAAATGGCTGACCCGATCCATCGAGCACGCCCTCACCGCCCTCGGCCTCGACCCCAATGCGCCCGAGCTCACCTTCGGCGGCATCCGCTTCGAGCTCAGCACCTCCCAGAACTTCGAAGAGATTGCCGCAAATCCCGTGCAGCTTCTGCTCGGCCTCGTCGCCATCACCCTCGTCCTGCTTGCCGGACCGAGCGCGTTTCCCCGACGGCGCTATGCCCTTGGTGTCCTTGCCGCGGCTCTGTTCTTCCTAATCGGGCTGAGGTGGCAGCCATGGATCACGCGCTTGCAATTGCCGATCTTCGCTCTCGCGGCGCCGCTCACCGCATTCTTGCCTTTCGAACGCGCTGCCGGACGGAGGGTGCAGCTCAGGTCCGCGGTTGTCTTGCTGCTCGCCGTCCTGCTGACCATCACCGCATCGCCACGGCTGTGGACGAATTACCGCAAGCCGCTCTTTCCGACCCGAGACCACGCATACACGATCTGGGCCGCGAGCGGGAACGATATGCTGTTCGCCGGCCGGCCGGATCTGCAGCTTCCCTACCGCTCGGCCGCTGTCGATGCCGCGCTTCACGCCGACTCGCAGATCGGCCTCGTGACGGACGACAACGACCTGGAATATCCGCTGTGGCGCCTGCTCCGCGAGCAGGGCATCCGCAATCTGCGAATCGAGCATGTGAACATCAGAGATTCGCTCGGGGCGAGAGCCTATCCCCTCGGTCCCTTCGATCCGACGGTGATCATCGTCAGCCAGAAGGAGCAGCCGCCGCAGAAGACGATCGATGGAGTCCTCTGGTACCGAGACCGGGAGTATCCACCGCTCGCGGTCTATCGACGCGCCCCACAATGACTCCGGCACGAATTTCCTTTTTCAACAATCATCGACTATCGATTCGATCTCTTCCATCTAGCCCGCGGCCTTCTTTAGCGCCGCGATATAGGCCCGAACCCGCGCCGCATTGACGCCGAGATCGCCTTTGCCCTGGCGGCTCAGCGATCGAATGTCGATGCGGCTGCCGGCGCCGTCGGCCGCGACCCGGATGACGATATCGTCGACGAAGCCGAACCAGAAGCTGGCCTCGCTCGCCTCGATGCGCCCGGCGGCGGGATCGGTGGCGGTGATGTTCCAGCGCGGCATGCCCCGCGCGGTGGCTAGCGCGAGATCGAAGGCCTTGGGGGGACTGAGCGGCAGGATCACCGGGACGATATCGGGATAGGCCGCACGCTGTTGCGCGGCGGTGGCGGGGCCGCCATAGGCGGCGGTTGCCGCATGTTCCGCCTGGCGCGCCGGCAGGGCCGCGATGATCGCCGGCGAATCCGTCGTGTCGGTGGTGATGTCGTGAATCGGCGGGGCATGGCGCATCGTGAGCTTGAGCGGAAGGAGGACGAACCCTGCGCCGAGCAGGAAAGCACCAGCGAGCAGAAGGATGCGCAGCCCCCCGAGGCGCCACCGCCAGACGGCAAGGGCGATCGCCGCCGTCACGCCTCCCAGCACGGCCGCGATCGCGGCCAGGGCCAGCAGCTCGAAGTCGATGCGCAGCGGCAGCAAGCCCGAGCGCCAGCCGAGCGCCGCCGCAGCCAAGGCCAGGAGCGAAAGCGCCGCCAGGAGAATGGCGATGCTCGAGATCCTTTTGGACCATGTCCCTCGCTTCGTGGTCTCCGTCGCCGTCACTCTCATACCTCCAGCGAACCGCGCCCGAGCGCGCCGTTGCAGAAGTCATTGCCGCATGGGAAACGGTAGCCCACCACGGATGGCTGCTCTCCGCTCATGGCAGGCCCGCGGGCAGATGGATTGACGGCGGGCGCTCGGCCAATTTCACTGCTTCCCTCATTCGCACAGGAAGCTCTCCCTTCCCATCTCGGCATGCAGGAACAAGACGACAATAGCCCAAGGGACCGCCGGCGGCGCGCCCTTCTCCTGGCGGTGAGCCTGATGCTGATAGCCTTCAATCTGCGCACGGCGATCACCAGCCTGGGCCCGGTGCTGCTGGACGCCATCGCCGACCTGCATCTCACCGGCGCCGAGGCGAGCCTGCTGACCACGATCCCCTCGCTCTGCTTCGGCCTTCTCGGGCCCATCGCGCCGATGCTCAGCCGCCATCTCGGGCGCGAGCGCGCACTCCTCGCCGTGCTGGCGCTGCAGGTGTTCGGGATGGCGCTGCGCATCCTGCACGCAGCCCCGGCTCTCTTCATCGGCCAGACGCTCGCCGCTATCGGCATCGGCGTCACCAATGTCCTCCTGCCGGGCCTGGTGAAGCGCGACTTCCCCCGGCGCATCGCGCCGATGACGGGCCTCTACACCATGTCCTTCTGCCTAGGTGCGGCGATCGCCGCCGGCAGCACCGTGCCGCTGCAGCATCTACTGGGCGGCACCTGGTCGACGGCGCTCGCTTTCTGGACGCTGCCCGCCGCGCTCGCGGCTCTCTGCTGGCTGCCCTGGATCCCGCGCCGCGGCCAGGGCGAGGCCCCGCCGCCGACCCGGCTCAGCGGCCTGTGGCGCGATCCGCGTGCCTGGGAGGTGACCTTGTTCATGGGGCTGCAATCGGCGCTGGCCTATATCGTCTTCGGCTGGCTGGCGCCCATCCTGCGCAGCCGCGGCCTCAGCCCCATCGATGCCGGCTTCACCCTCTCCCTCTCCGTCATCACCCAGGCCGGCGCCTCGCTGGTGGCGCCGATGCTGGCGAGCCTCGGGCGCGATCAGCGCCTGCCCAATCTCGTGGCGATCATCGTCACCATGATCGGATTCCTCGGCTGCATCTACGCGCCCCTGTCGACGGTCTGGCTCTGGAGCTTCCTGCTCGGCCTCGGCCAGGGCAGCACCATCGCCATCGCCCTCATGCTGATCGCCATGCGCGCCGCCGATCCGCATATCGCCACCCAACTCTCCGGCATGGTGCAGGGGATCGGCTATCTCATCGCCTCCTGCGGGCCGCTCCTCGCCGGCCTGTTGCATAGCTGGACCGGCGGCTGGAATGCGGTCGCGGTCTTCTCGGTCGCGATCGGCCTCGGACTCGCCGCCAGCGGCCTCGGCGCCGGCCGCGCCGGCCATGTCGGCGTGCGGGCCGGACCCTAGCGCCGCATCTTCCCCCTCCCCCCGAGGGGGAAGATGGGAAAGAGGTGCGAGCCCCTCATTTTGACGAAAGCCGCTTCTCCATGAAGATGCTCAATGGATCGTCGGTGGGATAGTCGCCGAAATGCCCGCAGCGCGCGAAGCCATGGGCGGCGAAGAGCGCCAAGGCTTCGGGCTGGCGGGGGCCCGTCTCCAGCCGCAGCAGGCTGAGCCCCTCGGCGCGCGTCGCTTCCTCCAGCCGCCGCAGCATGAGCCGGCCGAGGCCGAGCCCTCGGGCCTGCGGCGCGACATAGATCCGCTTCACCTCCGCATAGGCTTCGCTCTCGCCGTCACGCAGCATGATCGCGCCGCAGCCCAGGCTCTCGCCATCGACCCGGCCGAGGAAGAACTTCACATCCGGCCGCGCCAGGATCTCGACATCGACGAGATGATTGCTCTCCGCCGGGTAGAGCCGGTGCATATAGGCATCGAGCTCGGCCACCAGCACGCGCACCTCAGAGTGCCTCGGATCGGTCGGCTCGATGACGATCAGTCTCTTGCTCATAGGGATACCGCCGCTTTCAGACCTTCGAAGACCGCCTCTTCCGCCGTGCGCGGCGCCAGCGCATCGCCCACCAGATGGAACGCGATGCCGCGCGCTGCCAGCGTGGCGACGAGCCCGTTCTCGGGCTCGCCCGGATAATTGACGATGATCGTATCCACATCCTCGAGCACGAGGCTCTCCTGCGAGGGCGTATGCACGAAAAACGCGGTATGGCCCTCGGCGCCATAGAGCCGCATGAAGGGGATGATCTCGACGCTCAGCTTGAAGAGGCGCGCAATCGCGGCGTCGCGAGTGTAATTCTGGATGGCGAAGGCGGCGCAAGGCGCGTTGACGGCGAGGCGGACATGGGCGCCCGCGGCCACGAGCTGCTCCGCCAGCCCGACGCCCGTCCAATCGGCGAGCCAGTCATAGACCACGATGCGGGCGCCGGTTGCGGCACGCTTTTCCAGCACCTCATGGGCATGGAGGATCTGGATGCCCTCGCCGCCTTCGATCGGCGGCAAGCGCGGATGGCTGCCGGTGGCGAGGATCACGGCGTCGGGCTCCTCCGCCGCGATCAGCGCCGAGGTCACCTCGACGCCTGTTCGCACGGTGACGCCTGCGAGCTCCATCTCGCGGGCGAGATTGGTGACGATCCCGCCGAACTCGGCGCGATGCGGCAGGAGCTGGGCCAGCAGCGCCTGGCCGCCCAGACGGCGGGCGCGCTCATAGAGCGAGACCCGATGGCCGCATTCAGCCGCGACCGCCGCCGCCTTCATCCCGCCGGGGCCGCCACCGACCACCATCACCTTGCGGGGCCGCGCGGCACGCGGCCGGGTGCCGTACTCGATCTCGCGGCCCGTCTCGGGATGCTGGATGCAGGAGATGGAGATCCCGAGCTGGGCATGGCCGATGCAGGCTTGATTGCAGGCGATGCAGGCGCGGATGTCCTCGCTCTGCCCGAGCTTCGCCTTGTTCGGCATCTCGGGATCGCAGATGAGGGCGCGGGTCATGCCGCAGAGATCCGCCGCACCATCCGCCAGGATGCGTTCTGCCTCCTGGGGCTGGTTGATGCGGCCCGCGACGAAGACCGGCTTGCCGATGGCCTGCTTCAGCGTGCCGGCGAAGGGCGCCAGATACCCGTTGGCGATGCTCATGGGGGGCACGATGTGGATCGCGCCGGAGGAGGAGGCCGAGGTGCCGCCGATCACGTTGAAATAGTCGAAGCGCTCCTTGAGCCGCCGGCAGAGCGCCAGCATCTCGCCTTCCTCGATTCCGGTCGCCTCATACTCGTTGCCCGAAAGCCTGAGGCCCAGCACAAGCTCGGGCGGCGCATGGCGGCGGATCGCGGCGACAGCCTCCTCCATGAAGCGCAGGCGGTTTTCCGGCGAGCCGCCGAAGCGGTCCTCCCGACGGTTGGTCAGCGGGTTCAGGAACTGGGACGGGAGATAGCCATGGCTGGCGACGATCTCCACGCCCTGGGCCCCCGCCTCCGCCATGCGCCGCGCCGCCTGGCCATAGCCTTCGATGATCTCCTCGACCTCGCCGGTGGAGAAGGCGCGGGGGGTGATGCGGAAGCGCTCGGTGGGGGCGCTGGAGGGCGCGTAAGCCGGCTGCAGGATCCCGTCGCGCCGGCCGAGAAGCTCGCGGCCCGGATGGAAGAGCTGCACGAAGGCCGTGGCGCCCTCGGCACGGATCGCCTGGAACAACGGGCGGAAGGCCGGGATCGCGCCATCGGAGGTGCCCATCAGCACCTCTGCGGTGTAGCGGGCGCTTTCATGCACGGCCACCACCTGCACGATGATGAGCCCGGCCCCGCCCTTCGCGCGGGCGCGCTGATAGGCGATCAGGGCCTCGCCCGGCAGGCCATGGCGGCCGAGATCGGTGTCATGGCCGGTAGACAAGATGCGGTTGCGGATCTCGATCCCGCGCAGCCGGAAGGGGGAGAAGAGATGGGGAAAGCGCTCGCTCATGGTCGCGGTGGTTGCCGTCACTCCCGCGCCGAGCTGTTGCGGCGGATCATCTGTCCCAGCACGTCGAGCAGGCGGTCGACCTCCTCGGCCGTATTGTAATGTGCCAGGCCCACGCGAAGCACCCCGCCGCTCTCCAGCAAACCGAGATGGGTGATGACCTCGAGAGCATAGTTATGCCCATCCCAGACGAAGATGCCCTCGCGAGCAAAGCCGGCCGACATCTCCGAGGGCGCCAGCCGGTCATGGATGAAGGAGACCGTGGGCACGCGGCGGTCGAAGGCCGCGGGGTCGGTGATGCCCTGGATCTTGATGCCCGGCAGGCGCTGCAGCCCCTCCACCAGACGGCGGGTGAGGCCGCGCTCATGGATCTCAAGCGCCTGCCAGGCGGCACGGATCCAGCGCCGGCGCTCGTTCTCGCCGGCGCGCGCCGGCACCTGCGGCGCCAGTTCCTTCCCCACCCAGGCGAGATATTCGACCGCACCCAGCGTCCCCGCCATGCCCTCATGACTCAAAGTGCCGGTCTCGAAGCGCGCGGGCAGCGTATCGTCGGCGGGTCGGACCTTGAAGGGCGAGAGCGACATCAGGCGATCGGCCCGGCCCCAGAGCACGCCTTGATGCGGCCCGAAGAACTTGTAGGGCGAGCAGACGAGGAAATCGCAACCGATCGCCTGGACATCGACCAGCCGGTGCGGGGCAAGCTGCACCGCATCGACATAGACCATCGCCTTCGGCGCGCTCGCCCTGACGCGCTGTGTCATGCCGGCCACGTCGTTGATCGTCCCCGTCGCATTGCTCGCATAGTTGAGGGCGACGACGCGCGTGCGCTCGCCGAGCAGGCGGTCCAGCTCCGCCGGATCGAACTCGAAACTCCCGCGGTCGAAATCGAGCCAGCGCACCCGACAGCCGCGGTCGTGTGCCACCAGCAGCCAGGGCGCGATATTGGCGTCATGGTCCATGCGGGTGACGATGACCTCGTCCCCCGGCTCCAGATTGCGGGCGATGGAGCGGGAGATGTGGAAGGTCAGCGTGGTCATGTTCTGGCCGAAGACGATCTCCGCCGGCGAGGCCGCGCCCAAGAGATCGGCCATGGCGGCATGCGCCTCGTCCACCAGCCTGCCCGCGGCCTGGGAGGTGACGAAGGGTCCGCCGAGATTGGCGTTGCAGTTCACCAGGCAATCGATGGTGCGATCGATCACGGCCTTGGGCGTCTGGGTCCCGCCGGGGCTGTCGAAATAGATTCTGGGCCGCCCGGAATCGGCGATCGCCAGGGAAGGGAATTCGGCACGGATACGCGCAACATCGAGGCTCATTGCAAATTGACCAGTGGCAGGATGATGGGAAGGAAGGAAGCCTACAGGATGCCGTGGCGCCGGAGATACCCCCCGTCGATCTCACCCCGGGCCACGACCTCGGTCGGGCCCGTCAGCACGGCGCGGCGGAAGAGGGGTGGCTCATGATCAAGCTCGATTCTCAGGCGGTCGCCGCCCCGGGTTTCGACCTCCACCGAGGCGCCGGCATGACCAAGCAGCAGGGCGACCGTCGCAGAGGCAACGGCACCGGTGCCGCAGGCGAGAGTCTCGGCTTCGACCCCGCGCTCATAGGTGCGCATGCGCAGATGGCCCGGACGGCGCTCGACGAAGTTCGCGTTGCAGCCGGCGGGAAAGGCAGGATGGGCGCGCAGGATCGGCCCCTCCACAGCGACCGGATGCGCTGCGACATCCTCGACGAAGGTCACGGCATGGGGCACGCCGACAATCAGCTTGTGCACAATGGCCTTTCGCTTGCCCAGATCGAGCTCCAGGCCGAGCTCGATCTCCGCCGGCGGCGGTATCTCGAGGGTGACGGCCCGGCCCGCGATGGCGGCCTGGACAAGCCCTGCCTCGGTCTGGAATGCGGTCCTGCTTCCGGCAAGGCCGATCTCGCCGGCGAAGAAGGCCGCGCAGCGTGCGCCATTGCCGCACATCTCCCCCGGCAGGCCGGAAGCGTTGACGTAGCGCATCTCGAAATCGGCACCGTTCAACTCGGGATAGAGGACGACGATTCCATCGGCGCCGAGGCCCCGGCGCCGGTCGCAGAGCAGGGCGGCGAGCTTCTCCAGGCTCTCCGCCGGCAGGCCCTGGCGGCCGTCGATCATGATGAAGTCGTTGCCGGCGCCATGCATCTTCACATAGGCGATGTTGCCGGAGCTCGCCATCAGCCCAGCCCTTCCACCGGCAGGCCGAGGCCGAAGACCTTCTCGCCTTCGCCCGCCATGCCATGGTTGATACGCCAGAGGACGAGCCCCGCCGCGGGCGCGCGGACCTGGGCGATCTCGTCGCCGAAGACATCGAAAATGCGGGCGAGGATCTGGCCCTCGGCGACGCGCATGCCCGGCTCGGCGCGGGCATGGAGCAGCCCCGGACGCGGCGTCTCGATCCAGAGATAGTGCCCGATCACCACCTGGTCGCGGGTCGGCGGGACCGGCGGGCCTTCGATCATGCCGAGCAGGGTCATGACGTTGAGCACGCCGTTGAGGTGATAGGCGGTGGAGACAGGATCGAGGATGCCGTTCGCTCCCGCCTCCGCCATCACCGCCCGGCGCCCGGCGCGGGCGCGCCCGGTGCAGGCCCGGCCGGGTGCGGCCATTTCGGCGGGATCGAGTGCGGCGATGATCTCCGCATCGAAGCAGCGGGCAAGCGCAAGGGCATCGTCGTCATGGTCCTTGTCGCCCGTCATCTGGCAGATCGAGAATCTGGCCACGTTCTCGCAGAGATCGCCGCCATGGAGATCGATCAGCACCTCGGCATCGGCTGCCCACTCGCCCAGGACGGCATCGGCGAGCGCCTCGCTGAAGCTGCCCTCGGCCCGGCCGGGGAAGGAGAAATTGATGTTCTTGCCGTCGATCGGGCAGACATATTGCGAGCGCGCAGGGACCGCCGGCAAATTGAGGATCGGCAGGATCGCGATGCTGCCGCGAAGATGAGCCGGCGCGATGCGGTGCTGGAGCTGCACCACCGCCTCGATGCTGGAAACCTCGTTCACATGCATGCCGGCCATGACGCAGAGATGCGGGCCCGGCCGCTGCCCGCGGATCTCCACCATGGGCCATTGCCAGTCGCGGAGCCGGGGATTGGCGAAGGTCAGAATCCCCCGCCGGATCCCGTCATCGGTGGCGCTGTTGTTGGGCGTGAAATTCATCGCGGCGGATCATTGCCGGAAGGCGTCCCTTGTGCAACCGGCCAGCGGCACTGGCCAGCCGGGCCGTCCTGGGGTAAGTCCGGTGACCTCAACGGAAGGACCCCGCCATGACGCGACTGAGCCTCGATGCCGTCTACGAGCTGAGCTTCGCGGCCCTGGAAGGGAGCGGTGCCATCCCGGCGCAAGCCGGGCCCGTGGCGGAATCCGTCCGCGAGGCGGAGGCCGAAGGCATCCGCAATGTGGGTCTCGGCTATCTGCCGATCTATTGCGAGCATCTGCGCTGCGGCAAGGTGAAGGGTGATGCCCGCCCGCATCTGACGGAGGCGGCACCGGCGGTGCTGCGCGTCGATGCCGGCTTTGGCTTCTGCCATCCGGCCTTCCTGCGCGCCCTCCCGCGCTTCGTCGAGATGGCGGAGATCACCGGCGTCGCGGCTCTTTCCATCACCCGCTCCTATTCCGCCGGGGTCGTGGGCTGGTTCGTCGAGCATCTGGCGAGCCGCGGGGTGGTGGCCCTTGCCTTCGCCAACGCCCCGGCCTTCATCGCCCCCTGGGGCGGCCGCAAGGCGATGTTCGGGACCAACCCGATCGGCTTCGCAGCACCGCGCCGGAACGGGCCGCCGGTCGTGGTCGACATGGCGTCCAGCGCCACGGCCCGGGTCAATATCGTCCAGGCCGCGGCGCGCGGCGAACAGGTGCCGCCGGGCTGGGTTTTCGATTCCGGGGGGAAGCCCACCACGGATCCCAAGGCGCTGCTCGCCGGGGGCAGCGTCGGTCCGCTGGGCGGGGCCAAGGGCTACGGCCTTGCCCTGATGGTGGATATTCTCGCCGCCGGGTTGACGGGCGCCAGCTGGTCCCATGAGGCGTCCTCCTTCGGCACCAACGAAG
>DATBBO010000744.1:0-1766 GCA_036270995.1 Dongiaceae bacterium
CAAGCCCACCGATCGCCGCATTGCGCTGGCGACACAATGAGCCACAGGCTCGGATCGGATACCACTAACCACTTGATTGGATTTGGTAGCGGGGGAGGGAATCGAACCCCCGACACGCGGATTATGATTCCGCTGCTCTAACCAGCTGAGCTACCCCGCCGCCGACCCGGAAGAGCCAGGGATATAGGGGGAAGGTGCGGCCGATGTCAACCGGCGGCGGAGGGGAGCGGCCCGCTCAGTCGCTCAGCATGGCGTTGATCTTCATGGCCACGCCCAGCTTGCCCTCGACCTTCAGCTTGCCGGTCATATAGGCCAGGGTCGGGTCGAGGCTGCCGGCCAGAAGCTTGCGGAAATTCTCCTCCGAGAGGCGCAGCGTGGTATCCGCCTCGCCATCCTCCTCGCCGATCGCCGGCTGGTCTTCCGTGCCGTCCCAGAAGATCACCCCGCCCTCATCGAGCAGGACCTTCACCTTGTAGCCCAGCTTGGGATAGCCGGCCGCGCGCTTGCGCAGGATCTCGATCAGCTCGCCGGTGCTCATGCGGCCTCCGCCCTGATGGCGCGGGCGATGAAGCCGCCGCCCAGCACGCGGCTGCCGCGGTAGAAGACGCAAGCCTGGCCCGGGGCCATGGCGGCCTCGGGCTGGGCGAAACGGACCTCGCCGCCGGGGAGCAGCAGCGCCGGCACCGCAGGGCTCGCCGAGCGCAGCTTGACCGTGACCGGCAGGCCTTCCGGCCCCGGCGCCTCCCCGCCCAGCCAGTTGATCTCGCGCAGCGCAGCGCCCGTCGAGCCGAGGGCGGATTTGGGGCCGACCACCACGCGCCGGCTTGGAGCGTCCAGCCGCACCACATAGAGCGGCTCGGCGCCAGCGATGCCGATGCCGCGGCGCTGGCCCACGGTGAAATGGATCACGCCTTCATGGCGACCCAGCACGCGGCCCTCGAGATCGACGATCTCACCCGGCTCCGCCGCCCCGGGCCGCAGGCGCTCCACCACCCGGGCATAGCGCCCCTCGGGCACGAAGCAGATGTCCTGGCTGTCGGGCTTATCGGCGACCGGCAGATCGAATTCCGCCGCCAGCGCCCGGATCTCGGGCTTGGTTCGCCCGCCCAGCGGGAACATCAGAAAATCGAGCTGGGGCGGCGTGGTGGCGAAGAGGAAATAGCTCTGATCGCGGTCGCCATCGGCGGCCCTGTGCAGCTCGCGACCCCCCGGCCCCTCGACGATCCGCGCGTAGTGGCCGGTCGCGAGCGCCACGGCGCCGAGCGTGCGGGCATTCTCCAGCAGATCGCGGAACTTGACCCGCTGGTTGCAGCGCACGCAGGGGATCGGCGTCTCGCCGGCGAGATAGGCGTCGGCGAAATCCGCCATCACCTCGCGGCGGAAGCGCCCCTCATAGTCGAGCACGTAATGGGGAATCCCCAGCCGGTCGGCCACGCGCCTGGCGTCATGGATGTCCTGGCCGGCGCAGCAGGCGCCCTTGCGCGCCGTCGCCTCGCCATGGTCGTAGAGCTGGAGCGTGATGCCGACGACGTCATGGCCCGCGCGCTTCAGCAGGGCCGCGGTGACCGAGCTGTCCACGCCCCCCGACATGGCGACGACGATGCGCGCACCCATCGCCGCCCCCTCAGGCGCGCTCCTCGAGCCACGCCATCTGGATGGCCTCGAGGATCTTCTCGTTCGACTTCTGCGGATCGTCGGCAAAGCCCGGCAGCTCCTGGACCCACTTCCAGAGATCGGTGAAGCGCAGGTTCACGACATCCGCATCG
>DATBBO010000745.1:0-1564 GCA_036270995.1 Dongiaceae bacterium
GGGCGTGATCTTGATCTGGCAGCCGAGCCGCGAGGTGTGGGTCAGGCCGAAGGCGAGGTCAAGCATGTCCTCCTCGTCCTCGCTCGCCGTCTCCAGGAGCTCATACCACTCGGGATCGACGATGACATGGCAGGTCGAGCAGGCCAGAGAACCTTCGCAGGCGCCCTCGAGATCGATGTCGTTCTTATGGGCGATCTCCAGCACCGACAGCCCGAGAGGCGCATCCACCTCGATCCGGCTGCCGTCCTGCTTGATAAAGGTCATCTTCGGCATTCCGCCTGCTCTCCTGGCCGTGAATCCGCTACCGGTGATCCGCCCCACGCGCCGGCGCCGCGCCATCAGCCACCGCCGGGGCGGCGCCACTAGCCACGGAAGCCTCCACCTCGTCAAGGCTGCGGCCGGCCAGCGCCTGGCCGATCGCCCGGTCGATCCGGCGCTGGGCGAAGGGCAAAGCCGCCTTCTCCAAGGCCTTGATCATCCCGTTGATGAGATCGCGATCCTCGCGCGAGCGCGCCGCACTGAGCTTCTCTGCCGCCGCGGCGATGGCGGCCCGGTCTTCTTCCGTCGCCAGCGCCCCATCGGCAGCGAGCGCGGCGCCGAGCGCCTGAAGCACCCGGTCAGCATCGACTCGCGCCTCGATCAGCAGCCGGCGCTGCATGTCCGCTTCCGCATTCTCCAGGCTGTCGCGCAGCATGCGGGCCATCTCCTCGTCGGAGAGGCCGTAGGAGGGCCTGACCTCGACCCCGGCACGGACCCGGGTCGTCTCCTCCTCCGCCTCCACGGTGAGGAGCCCGTCGGCATCGACGGCGAAAGTCACCTTGATGCGCGCCGCACCCGCCGTCATGGGCGGAATGCCCTTGAGCTCGAAGCGCGCCAGCGAGCGGCACTGGTCGACGGTTTCCCGCTCGCCCTGGACGACATGCAGCAGCATGCCCCCCTGCCCGTCCTGATATGTGGTGAAGAGCTGGGCCTTGGCCACGGGGATCGGCGTGTTGCGGTCGATGATCTTCTCAACGATGCCGCCCATGGTCTCGAGCCCCAAGGAGAGCGGGATCACATCGAGGAGCAGCGTGTCGCTGCCGCGGGTCAGCGCGCGGGCCTGGAGTGCCGCCCCCAGCGCCACCACCGCATCGGGATCGATATCCGCCAGCGCCGGCCGGCCGAAGAGCTCGGCCACCCGTCGGCGCACCAGCGGCACCCGGGTCGATCCGCCCACCAGCACGACGCCATCGACCTCGGCGGGGGAGAGCCCCGCATCCGCCAGCACGCCGCGTGTGATGGCGAGGCTCTGCTCGATGGGCTGGGCGATCAGCCCCTCCAGCGTGGCGCGATCGAGGGTGTGCTCGCTTGCCCGGCCGCCGAGATCGAGGCGCCAGCGCCCGGTTTCGACGCGGCTCAGCTCCTCCTTGACGCGGCGGGCCAGAAGCAGGGCCTGCTTGGCCTCGCCCGGCGAGATCGCCCCGCCGCGCTCGGCGAGGAAGCGCTCGGCGATGGCATGGTCGAAGTCATCGCCACCGAGCGCCGTATCGCCGCCGGTGGCCAGCACCTGGAACACGCCCTTCTC
>DATBBO010000746.1:0-5379 GCA_036270995.1 Dongiaceae bacterium
ATGGATTTCGAGAGGCCGACAATGCCGAGCTTCGCCGCGGCATAGTTGGCCTGGCCGAAATTGCCGATCAGGCCGGAGGTCGAGGTGAAATGGACGAAGCTGCCGCTCTCCTGCTCGCGGAAATGCTGGGCCGCGGCGCGGGAGACGTAGAAGCTCCCGAACAGGTGGACCCGCACCACGGTCTCGAAATCATCGACGCTCATCTTGTGGAAGAAGCGGTCACGCAGGATGCCGGCATTGTTCACGACGCAGTCGATGCGCCCGAAGCTGTCGACCGCCTGGCGCACGATGCCCTCGGCACCGGCGGGATCGGCGACGCTGGCGCCATTGGCGACCGCCTCGCCGCCGGCGGCGCGGATGGCGTCGACCACCTCATGGGCCGGCTGCTGGTCCTGGCCCGAGCCGTCGGCCGCACCGCCCAGATCGTTGACCAGGACCTTGGCGCCCTCGGCGGCGGCGAGGAGCGCAATCTCGCGCCCGATGCCCCGGCCCGCCCCGGTGACGACGACGACCTTGCCTTGCAGCGAACCGCCGCTCATTCCCGGGCCTCTTGCATGTTCGTTATGGGCTGCCGAGGCTGACAGGCGCTCCCGCCAAGTGTCAAGCTATGTGAAATCTGATTTCGCAATACGATACCGCCTCATGCCTTCGAGAAATCCGGCTTGCGCTTTTCCAGGAAGGCCGCAACGCCCTCGGCGAATTCGGGGCTGCCGAAGGCGATGCTCTGGGCCATGGCCTCGGCCTCCAGGAACTGATCGAAGCTGGTGGCGTAGGCGCGGTTCAGCAGTGTCTTGGTGAGGCCGAGGCTGGTGGCGGGGCCCGCGGCAATCTGATCGGCCAGGGCCTGGGCCTCGTCCAAAAGGCTTGCCGCGGGAATCTGGCGCAAAGCGAGGCCGAGGGTGACCGCCTCGGCGGGCTCGATCTTGCGGTTGGTGAGCAGGATCTCCTTCGCCCGCGCGAGGCCCACGACCCGCGGCAAAGTGAAGGCGAGGCCGAAATCAGGTGCTGCACCTATGCCGGGGAAACCGGCGCGGAAGAAGCCGCGGTCGGAGACCAGGACCAGGTCGCACAGCATGGCGAGCGCAAAGCCCGCGCCCACGCTGGCGCCATTGACCGCGGCGATCACCGGCGTCTCGCTTTCAAGCAGCAGGCGCGCCCAGCGATGGGCGCCCTGCAGCCGCTCGCGCACCGCGTTCGGCGCGCGGTCGCCCATCTGCTTCACACCGCCGCCGGCGGAGAAGGCTTCCCCGGTGCCGGTGATGATCAGGCAGCGGATGGTGGGATCGCGCAGCAGGTCCGGCAGCTCTTCCGAGAGATCCGAGCGCAGCTCGAGGCTGATGGCGTTCATATTGGCGGGGCTATTGAGGCGCAGCAGCGCCGTCGCCCCGCGCCGCTCGACGATCACGGCCGACATCTCACTCTCCCCTCTTGGTCCGAGCGCATGCTAACGCGCGCCGTTCGCATGGCGAAAGCGGATTTCATATTGCCGGTGAAGACGGACGCGTGAAATAGTCGGGCGCCGTCACGAAAAAGCATGGTCCGGGAGGTCTGATCCATGCATCTCACCCAGGGCCTGAAGCGCGCCTGCAGCCTTCAGGGGCGCTCGATCGCGGTGACCTGCGGTGCGCGCAATTTTCGCTGAGACGAGCTGACGGACCGCGTGGCGCGGCTTGCGGGCGCTCTTCGCAGGCTGGGAATGGCACCCGGCGGCCGAGTGGCGATGCTGGCCGAGAACAGTCACCGCAGCATCGAGGTCTATTACGGCCCCTGCTGGGGCGGCGGGGTCTTCGTGCCGCTCAATCCGAGATTGAGCGAGCCGGAGATCCTGGCCCAGCTCCGTGATGCAGAGCCGATGGCCCTCATCCTCGATCCGGATCTGGCGGAGCGGGCGCCACGGTTTCTGGAGGAGGTCCCGAGCCTGAGGGCGGTCATCACCGCCGCGGAGAGCCCCGCGCCGAAGACGCTGGCCTATGAATCGCTCATCGCTGGCAGCGAGCCTGCGGAGGATTCCTTGCGCGGGGGCGGGGATCTGGCGGCGCTCTTCTATACCGGCGGCACAACCGGGCGCCCCAAGGGCGTGATGCTGAGCCACGCCAATCTCGTCGTGAATGCGCTGAACACCCTGATCCTCTCGCGGCTTGATGCGCCACCGGTCCAGCTCCATGTCGGGCCGCTCTGTCATCTGGCCGCCGGCGGGCGCGTCTTCACCAATACGCTCGCCTGCGGCCGGCATGTGATGCTGGCGCGCTTCCGCCCGGCCGAGCTGCTCTCTCTCGTCGCGCGCGAGCGCGTCACCGGCATGTCCATAGTGCCGACCATGATCGGCATGCTGCTGGCGGAGCCCAGCTTGGGTACGGCCGATCTCTCCAGCCTTCGCGTGATCAATTATGGCGGGGCGCCGATGCCCGAGGCGATCCTGACCCGCTTCATGGCACGCCTGCCCCATGTGAGCTTCGGCCAGGCCTATGGCATGACCGAGCTCTCGCCCGTGGCAACCCATCTGACTCCGGAAGATCATCGTGCGGGTGGCCCCCGGCTGCGCTCCGCCGGGCGTGCCGTCGCCGCCCTGGAGATCGCGGTGGCCGACGACGAAGGAAGGATGCTGCCGCCGGGTGTTGCGGGAGAGGTGGTGGTGCGCGGCCCCACCGTCATGCAGGGCTATTGGCGCCAGCCCGAGCTCACGCGGCACACGCTGCGGGGAGGCTGGCTGCACACGGGCGATGTCGGCTATCTCGACGACGCGGGCTATCTCTTCATCATCGACCGCAAGAAGGACATGATCGTTTCCGGCGGCGAGAACGTCTACAGCATCGAGGTGGAGGATGCGATCCATCGCCATCCCGCCGTCTCGCAATGCGCCGTCATCGGCGTGCCCCATGAGACCTGGGGCGAGGCGGTGCATGCCGTGGTGGTGCTGCGTGCCGGCCATGAGCTCGAGCTCGAGCTCGAGCAGCTGGTGGCCAATTGCCGCACCCATATCGCGGGGTTCAAATGCCCGCGGAGCCTGGAGCTGCGGCGCGGTGCGCTGCCGCTTTCGGGCGTCAACAAGGTGAACAAGGCGGTGCTGCGCGAGCCCCATTGGCGCGGCCGCAGCCGCGGAGTCAATTAGCAGCGGGGGATTTTCATGCCATTGCCGAAGGCGCTCGCCGGCCGCCTGGCGCTGCCGGTGGTGGGCGCGCCCATGTTCATCGTCTCCTCGCCGGCCCTGGTCATCGCCCAGTGCAGGTCGGGCATCCTCGGCTGCTTTCCTTCGCTCAACGCCCGGCCCGAGGAGGCACTCGCGCGCTGGATCGCCGAGATCCGCGCCGCACTGGCCGGCGATCCGAAGGCGGCCCCTTTCGGCGTCAACCTGATCGTCAACAAGGCCAATCGGCGTCTCATCCGTGACACCGAGATCTGTATCCGGGCCGAGGTGCCCCTTGTCATCACCAGCCTGCAGGCGCCGGGGGAGATCGTCGCGGCCGTCCATGGCTATGGTGGGCTCGTCTTTCACGACGTCACGACCTTGCGCCATGCGGAGAAGGCGGCGGAGCACGGGGTCGACGGGCTGATCCTTGTCTGCGCTGGCGCCGGCGGCCATGCCGGGACGCTGAGCCCCTTCGCGCTGATGGCGGAGGTGCGGCGCTTCTTCCCAGGCACCATTCTCCTCGCCGGCGCCATTGCCGACGGCCGCGCCGTGCTGGCGGCCCAGGCCATGGGCGCCGATCTCGCCTATATCGGCACGCGTTTCATCGCGACGGCGGAGGCCAATGCGAGCGGCGCCTACAAGCAGATGCTGGTGGATTGCGCCGCCAGGCATGTGGTCTATACGCCGCATTTCACCGGCGTCAGCGGCAACTATCTCGGCCCCAGCATCGAAGGCGCCGGGATCGAGCTTTCAGCGCTTGCCGCCGCCGCACCCGGCGGCAGCTATCGCAGCTCCGCCGACAAGCCCGCCGCCTGGCGCGATATCTGGAGCGCAGGGCAGGGCGTGGGCAGCATCGACGATGTGCCGAGCGTCGCGGAGCTCGTGGCCCGGCTCACGAAGGAGTATCGCGCGGCTGCGCGAGAGCTCACGCAGGCAATGCGAAGATTTCCCTCTCCCGCGGCTGGTCACGCCCCTCTCCCCCCGCAAGGGGGAGAGGACGGGTGAGGGGGTTGGTTGCACGCTGATCGAACAACCACAAATATCAGCCCCTTGCCCGCCTCGGCTCGACGGGTGATGCAACCGGGAGAGGGAGGCTGGCGCGGCTTGCCGGGGAGGGAGCGATCCTCCACACTACCGCCGGCCTCACGCGGAGAGAACGCAATGAACCTGGCGCTGGCGAATCGGCCGCGATTGATCCAGCCCGGCCTTCCCCGGTTCGAGCCGGGGGTCGAGCGCTATCGCATCGCCGGCGGCGGGGCGGTGGTGCTGGCCCTTTTTGCCGGCGACCGGCTCGAGATCACCGATCTGGAGGGCCGCCAGCGCGCCGAGCTCGCGCTCTTCGCCCCCGGAGGCGAGGAGGATGCCGCGGCGCTCGGCCTCAGGGCGGAAGGCACTGCGCTGGGCATCAGCCGCCTGCTGGCGGGGAGCGACGCCGCCGCGCAAAAGGTCGCGGCATCGCTCAGGGCCCGCGGCCTGCCGCGCGGGATCGCCAAGGCGGTCGATCTCTTTCAGCACGACTCCCTTCCGGGAGAGACGGTCGGCGCGGTGGCGGCGCGCGATGTCATCGCGATCATCCATGCCTCTGGTGCTGCGATGGGCGTCGAGGGCGAATTGCCGCCGACGGATCTCGTTGCCCTGGTTCGCCGTGCCAATCCCCTGGTCCAGGAGACGCCGCCGCTGCCCGAACCCCTGGCGGAGGCGAAGTTCGAGCGGCATATCGACCGGGCCACCGGCCAGGCCTATGAGGTGAAGGCGGGGGAGTACATCCAGATCATCGATGTCGCCGGGCGGCAATGCTCCGACTTCCTCGCCTTCGACGCCCGCCAGCTGCAGCGGGGCCGCCAGCGCAGCTTCGACATGACGGCGACGCGGACGCTGACGGGCCTTGTCTATCCGGGCCCCGGCCTGTTCTCGAAGTTCTTCAATGTCGATCTCCAGCCGATGCTGGAGCTGGTCCGCGACACTGTCGGCCGCCATGACGCCTTCGGGCTTGCCTGCACGGCCAAGTTCTACGAGGACCAGGGCTATCCGGGCCACGCCAACTGCTCGGACAATTTCAGCAAGGCGCTCGCCCCCTACGGAGTCGAAGAGCAGCGCGGCTGGCCCTGCATCAACCTGTTCTACAACACCGGTATCGGAGCGGCGAACGCGATCTTCCTCGACGATCCCTGGTCACGCCCGGGGGACTATGTGCTGTTCCGCGCCATGACCGATCTCGTCTGCGCTTCGACCGCCTGCCCCGACGATATCGA
>DATBBO010000747.1:0-15702 GCA_036270995.1 Dongiaceae bacterium
CGGCTCGCCGAAGAGGTTCGGGGCGAAGAAGACGATGCAGGCGTAGAAGATCAGGAAGACGCCGAGGCCGAACCCGTCCTTGACCGTGTAATAGGGGTGGAAGGGAATGCTGTCCTGCTTCCCCTTCATGTCGATGCCGAGCGGATTGTTGGAGCCGAAGCGGTGCAACGCGATGATGTGCAGGATCACCACGCCGACGATGATGAACGGAAGCAGGTAGTGCAGCGAGAAGAAGCGGTTGAGCGTCGGGTTGCCGACTGCGAAGCCGCCCCATAGCCAGGTCGTGATCGATTTGCCGATCACCGGTAGCGCGCCCAGCAGGTTGGTGATGACGGTGGCGCCCCAGAAGCTCATCTGGCCCCAGGGCAGCACATAACCCATGAAGGCGGTCGCCATCATCAGCAGGTAGATCAGAATGCCGAGCAGCCAGAGTAGCTCGCGCGGCGCCTTGTAGGAGCCGTAGTAGAGCCCGCGGAAGATGTGGATGTAGACCACGATGAAGAACATCGTCGCGCCGTTCATGTGGATGTAGCGCAGCATCCAGCCGTAGTTCACGTCGCGCATGATGTGCTCGACGGAATCGAAGGCGAGCCCGGCGTTCGGCGTGTAATGCATGGCGAGGATGATGCCGGTCGCGATCATCGCCACCAGCATGAACCCGGCCAGCGAGCCGAAATTCCACATGTAGTTCAGGTTCTTCGGCGTCGGATACTCATGCAGCTCGTGGTGCATGTAGGTGAACATCGGCAGCCGATGGTCGATCCACCGGATGATCGGGTTCTTGAAGCCGGGAGGCGTCGTGGCGGTCATGAGTGCGGTCCTAACCGATGAGAACCGATGTGGCGGCAGTGAACTTGTAGGGCGGCACGGCGAGATTGAGGGGTGCCGGGCCCAGGCGGATGCGGCCCGAGGTATCGTATTGCGAACCGTGGCAGGGGCAGAACCAGCCGCCGAACTGCCCGCGGGGATCGGTGGCCGCGGTGCCGAGCGGAATGCAGCCGAGATGGGTGCAGACGCCGACGACGATCAGCCAGTCCTTTTTCTGCACGCGCTGGGCATCGGTCTGCGGGTCGCGCAGCTCGGCGATGTTGACGGACTCGGCCTCCTTGATCTCCGTGGCCGTGCGATGGGCGACGAAGACCGGATGGCCGCGCCACACCACCTTGATGCGCTGGCCGACTTCGACCTTGCCGATATCGATCTCGGTGGAGGAGAGCGCGAGCACGTCGGCCGAGGGGTTCATCTGATCGATCAGCGGCCAGGCGAGTGCGGCGACGCCGAAGCCGACCACGCTGACAGTCGCCAGATACAGGAAGTTGCGGCGGGTGCCGCCGTCATGGGTGTCCCCCGGCGCAACGCTATCGGCCATGGATCTTTTTCCTCTTCGCTTTCGCCTGCCCTGGTCACCCAGCCCCAGGATTGTCAGAAACCCCGATCGGAGAAACCGGGGGCCCCTTATATCACCGGCGCATCAAAGGCTTGGCCCAGCGGTTCTGCGACAAACCGACGCAGGCGAGATGACCCCAAGGCGCCACCCGGGGAGCGCTGCAACTCGCCGGGTCGGGCGAGGGGTATAATGCAAATCCGCACCTTTGCAAAGGAGCCAGCGGGTCGCATGCGCCTCGCTTTGTTCGAGCCCGATATCCCGCAGAATTGCGGCACGATTCTGCGGCTTGCGACCTGCCTCGGCGTGGCCGCGGACATCATCGAGCCCTGCGGCTTCCTGTGGGACGACCGGCGCCTGCGCCGCGCGGGAATGGATTATCTGGCGGGTGCCGATGTCACTCGCCACGAATCCTGGGCCGCCTTCGAGCGCCAGCGCCGCGGACGCCTCCTACTGCTGACGACCAAGGCCGAACAAAGCTATCTCGACATGGCCTTTTCGGCCGGCGATGTGCTGCTGCTCGGGCGCGAAAGCGCGGGCGTGCCGGAGGCGGTCCATCAGGCGGCCGATGCCCGGCTCAGAATCCCCATGCGAGCGGGCCAGCGTTCGATCAATATGGCGCTGGCCGCATCCATGGTATTGGGCGAAGCGTTGCGTCAGACAAAAGGCTTTCCCGGATGAGCCGATCATGACCAAGAAGCATCAGCAGCAGGCGGCGGCCTGGTTCGAAGGGTTGCGCGATCGCATCTGCGCGGCCCTCGAGACGCTGGAGGACGAATATGCCGGCCCGCTTGCCGGCCAGCCGCCGGGGCGCTTCGAGCGCAAGGCCTGGCAGCGGCCGGTCGAGGACGGTGCCGCAGACAAGGCCAAGGGCGCCAAGCCGGAGGGCGGCGGCGGAGTCATGTCGCTCATGTGCGGCCGCGTCTTCGAGAAGGTGGGCGTCAATGTCTCGACGGTCTTCGGCCACTTCTCCGAGGAGTTCCGGCGCCAGATCCCCGGTGCGGAGGCCGACGGAAAATTCTGGGCCAGCGGCATCAGCCTGGTCGCCCATCCGCAATCGCCGAAGGTGCCCGCGGCGCACATAAACACGCGCCATATCGTCACCGCCAAGGCGTGGTTCGGGGGCGGGGCAGATCTCACACCCATGATCCCCGACGAGGCCGACGCCACGACATTCCACGGCGCCCTCAAGGCCGCCTGCGACAAGCATGACCCGGGCTATTACCCGCGCTTCAAGGCCTGGTGCGATGAGTATTTTTTCCTCAAGCACCGCAATGAGCCGCGGGGCATCGGCGGGATCTTCTACGACAATCTCGACAGCGGCGACTGGGCGGAGGATTTCGCCTTCACCCGCGATGTCGGCGAGGCCTTCCTCGAGGTCTATCCCCAGATCGTGCGCTGGCACTTCAACGAGAGCTGGACCGAGGAGGAGCGCCGGCAGCAGCTCATCCGGCGCGGGCGCTATGTGGAGTTCAACCTGCTCTACGACCGCGGCACGGCCTTCGGCCTCAAGACCGGCGGGAATCCGGAGGCGATCCTGATGTCGCTGCCACCCGTGGTGATGTGGCCCTAAGGACGGCGAGAAGGCGGCCATCGATCGCCGCGAGCCCGCCGAGGATGAGGAGGAGCCCGGCGAGGTCGCGGGGCTCGATGCGCTCCTGAAGGAAGACCGTGCCGAGGGCAAGCGCGACGATCGGCAGCAGGAAAGTGACCAGCAGCAGGTTCGTCGGCCCGACGCGCCGCAGCAGCCGGAAATAGAGGAGATAGGCGACGGCCGTGCTGAGAGCCCCCAGCGCGGCGATGGCGCCGAGGCTCGCCGTCGAGGGCATCACCCGCCAGGGCTGCTCCAGGATCAAGGCGGCGGGCAGCAGCAGGAGGGCGGCACCCGTCAGCATGCCGCCGGCGGCGACGTCGATGGGAAGCTCGCGCAAGCGCCGCCCCCAGATGCCGGCGCCGGCATAGGAGATCGCCGCCAGCAGCACGGCGAGCTCGGCGAGATTGGCCGGATCGAGATGCGACAGGCTCTCCGGCCCGATGAGCACCGCCACGCCCAGAAAGCCGAGAGCGATCCCGGCCAGCCGGCGCGGCGTCAACCGCTCCTGCCCCGCCGCATGAGCAGCGATCACCGTGAAGATCGGCGTGGTCGCATTGAAGATGGCCGCGAGCCCGCTCTCGATATGGGTCTGGCCCCAGCTGATAAGCCCGAAGGGAATCGCGTTGTTGAGCGCGCCCATGACGAGAAGCGAGAGCCAGACGCTCCGGCCTCGCGGCCAAGCGCGGCCGCGAATTGCGGCGACCGTGGCGAGGATTGCAGCACCGAGGCTCACCCTGAGCAGCGCCACCGTCAGCGGGCCGTAGCTCGCGAGCGCCAGCTTGACGAAGAAGAAGGCGCTGCCGAACACGAGCGCCAGACCCAGCAGCATCGCCCAGTCCTGGCCGGCCATCGGTTTCGACATGCGCGCAGGGATCGCATGACGCGGCGTTGCGCTCTATCCGATGCTTGCGCCTTCCTCACCTCAACCGGCAGCGAGGGGCGGGAGCGGGTGAGCAAACGCGATCAGCTCTCTTTCAATCTTCGCTTGAGCTCCGCCAGGCAGGCGGCGCGTTCGGCGGCGAGGTCGCCTTCGATCCACCAGCGCTCCATCTCGCGCATGAGCTCGCCCAAAGCCGGGCCCGGCCCCGCACCGAGATCGAGAGCATCCTGGGCGCGGATCGGAAAGCGCGGCGGCTCCCAATCGGCGAGAGCCACGAGCGCACCCCAGGCCGCATCGCTCTCGCCCGCGCTCTCCTCACTCGCCCAGGCAAGAAGGGCGCGATCGCGGAAGGCCTCGGCCGGCAATTCATAGCGCAATGCGCGGCGCGCCTTCTCGTCGAGAGGGGGCCTCGGCGCCGGCTCCGCCAGCGCCCGCAGGATGCGATCGCTGAGCGCATTGGAGAGCCGCAAGCGCCGGGCGACGTCGCGCGCGGCCCTCTCGCCCCCCACAAGCACCGCCGCCAGCCGTCGCGGCGGCGAGGGCTTGAGCCCGAGGCTGGCCTCGATCGCCGTCAGCCGCGTGAGGCGCCGGAGATCGCGCGCTTCGGGCAGGAAAGGGGCGAGCACGCCCGCCTCGCCCATCAGGGCCAGCACCGGCGCCGGATCGGGAGCTGCGAGCAGCTTCAGCGTCTCGGCCGCAACCCGCTCGCCCGAAAGGCCGGGCAGCAGATGGGCCAGACGGCGCGTGGCGGCGATGGCTTCGGGATCGGGCGGCGGCGCGCCGTAATGAGCATAGAAGCGGAAGAAGCGCAGCAGACGCAGCACGTCCTCGCGGATGCGGGCCTCCGCCTCGCCGACGAAACGCACGCGCCGCGCCCTCAAATCGGCGGCGCCGTCGAAAGGGTCGTAGAGCCGCCCGTCCGGCGAGCAGGACATGGCATTGATGGTGAAATCGCGCCGCGCCGCATCGGCGACCCAATCATCGGTGAAGGCGACCTTGGCGCGACGGCCATAGGTCTCGACATCGTGGCGCAGCGTGGTGATCTCGAAGGGCTGATGCAGGGCAACCGCGGTCACGGTGCCGTGGTCGATGCCGGTGGGAACGGCCTTAAGCCCGGCCGCCTCCAGCAGCTCGATGACCCGCGGCGGCTTGTCGGGCGTGGCGATGTCGATATCGGTGACCGCGCGCCCGAGCAGCGCGTCGCGCACGCAGCCGCCGACGAAGCGGACCTCCTTACCGCCGGCTGTCAGCGCCGCGATCACGGCCTCGGTCGCGGGCGCGCTCATCCAGGGCTGCGGCGCCAGATGCGTGAGGCTCACTTGGCGGGCTCGTAATGGCCAGGCACGATCTGGCCATTGACCACCTTCGGCGGCATATAGCGCTCCGTGGGATCGGCGCCGCCAAACAGCGTCAAGGCGAGGAAGGTCACGGCGAGCAGCAGCACCCCGGCGCCGATGAGCCAGATCCAGGGCAGCTCCGGGAAGCTCGTCCCCTGGCGCGGCCGCAGCACCCAGAGATAGCCGATATAGATCACCGTCGGCAGGATGAGGGGCAGGACGATCTCGAAGAACTGCCTCATCGCGAACCCCTCGCCCCCCTCACCCCGACCCTCTCCCCCCTTTCGGGGGGCGAGGGGCACAAAGAAGTGACAGCGGCACCCCGCGCCACCTTCATCACCCTCATGAGCCGCTCCACAGCAGCTCGGAGAGATTGACGACCATGCCTGCGGTCGCGCCCCAGATGTAGCGGCTGCCATAGGGGATCGCCCAGAAGGATCTCTCGCGCCCCTGATAGAGGCGGCTCTCGCGGCGGCGATTGGATGGATCGATCAGGAAGTCCAGCGGCACCTCGAAGACATCGGCCACCTCCTGCGGGTCGGGCGCGAGGGTCAGGGGCGGCGTCACGAATCCGACGAGGGGATGGATGCGAAAGCCGGTGCGGGTGACGTAGGTATCGAGGCGCCCGATCAGGCGGATCCGATCCGGTCGCAGGCCGATCTCCTCCTCCGTCTCGCGGAGCGCCGCGGCCGTCTCGTCCGCATCGCCGGGCTCGACGCGCCCGCCGGGAAAGCTGACCTGCCCCGCATGGGCGCTGAGATGGGGCGTGCGCAGCGTGAAGAGTACCGTAAGCCCCGCAGGATGCGTGACGATGGGTAACAGGACGGCGGCCGAGACCAGCGGCAAGGCGGGGTACATGTCGCGGTCGTTCAGGTCGTGATCGCCCCGGGGCGGGGATTCCGGCGAGAGATCCGGGGAGCGGCGCAGGCCGTGGGCCGCGGCGTCGAGGCGCCGGGCAACCTCCTCGGCGGTCAGAGCGCTGGATTGGGGCTGTCCAGAACTGCCCCCAGGGGAAAGAACCGACCGCTGCTCCATACGCCGAATCGATCTCCCTGCTGCTCGCCGAGCTCGACCAAATGATAATATACGGACCGGAGGATGCGCGCCTCCAGCCGGTCGCGGACCAGGATATAGGGCCGCGGGGTCTCGCCGGTCCCCCGGCATTGCAGGGGATGCGCTTCGTCGAGCGCCACAATTTCGTCGAGATTGGTGCGGAAGATCAGGCTCTGGCCGGCGCCGCGGCCCGAACATGTCACCTCGACCGCGGTGAAAGGGGCGTCCTCCACGAAGACCCGGCCGCGTTCGGCAGGCGTCACCAGCCAGTATTCGCCGTCATCCTCGCGCCGGAGAACGGCGGCGAAGAGCTTGACCAAGGGCAACCGGTTGATGGGCGTCCCCTGATAGAGCCAAGTGCCATCCGCGGCGATGCGCATGTCGAGATCGCCCAGCAACCGCGGCTGTCGAGTCGCGCCCTGATAGGATTGTGACTTGTCGCCAATCATGCCCTTCAACATATCGGTAGCATTAGACGTGCCGCCTTTCATGCGTCTATGCTTCCGTCTTCACCTCTCCGGAGAAACGCGTGAGCAACAATGATACAATGACCGTCCCCGGTTCTGCCGATGCCGAGGTGCTCGCCGGTGACATCGAGCGTCTGGGCGAGCGCCTGCGCCAGGCCCGCCAAAGCATCGAGCGGGTGATTTTCGGCCAGCAGGCAGTCATCGATCAAACGCTTATTGCGCTGCTCAGCGGCGGCCACGTGCTGTTGATCGGCGTGCCCGGCCTCGCCAAGACGCGGCTCGTCGAAACGCTCCATGTCGTGCTCGGGCTCGAGGAGCGGCGTGTGCAATGCACACCTGACCTCATGCCCGCCGACATCCTGGGCTCCGAGGTCCTCGAGGAAGAGGAATCGGGCCGGCGCAGCTTCCGCTTCATTCCCGGCCCCGTCTTCTGTCAGCTCCTGATGGCCGATGAGGTAAACCGCGCGAGCCCCCGCACCCAATCGGCGCTCCTCCAGGCGATGCAGGAGCGCCGGGTCACCATCGCCGGACGGAGCCATCCGCTGCCGGAACCGTTCCATGTGGTGGCAACCCAGAACCCCCTGGAGCAGGAGGGAACCTACCCGCTGCCCGAGGCCCAGCTCGACCGCTTTCTGCTGCAGATCGATATCGGCTATCCCGATGTCGAGGCGGAGCGCCAGATGCTGATCGCGACCACGGGCTTGGCCGAGGACAAGCCGAGGTCGGTCATGACGGCGGCGGACCTTGTCGCGGCCCAGCTTCTCATCCGGCGCATTCCGGTCGGCAAGAGCGTGGTCGAGGCGATCCTCGGCCTGGTGCGCGCCGGCCGGCCCGATGCCGGCGGGCTTGCCGAGGTGACGCGCCATGTGGCCTGGGGTCCCGGACCCCGGGCGAGCCAGGCGCTGATGCTCGCCGTGCGCGCCCGCGCTGCGCTCGAGGGCCGGCTCGCACCCTCCGTCGATGACGTCCTGGCCCTGGCCCATCCGGTGCTGCGCCATCGCATGGCTCTCAATTTTGCGGCGCGTGCCGATGGGGTGACACTGGACTCGCTGATCGATCGGCTGTGCCAACCCTACGCATGAGCAGGAGTCCCGGGGGCCTGTCCCGGGCAGAAGCCGACAGGAAACCGGCGCGGCGCGAGGCGGAGCGGCTGGCGGCGCGCCTTCCGCCCCTGCTGATCGCGGCCCTCAGGGTCGCTTCGACCGTCGAACAGGGGGTGCATGGCCGCCGGCGCGTCGGCACCGGCGATGCCTTCTGGCAATTCCGCCAATACCAGCCCGGCGAGCCGGCAACCCGGATCGACTGGCGCCAATCGGCGAAATCCGACCGCCTCTTCCTGCGCGAGACGGAATGGGCCGCGGCACAGAGCGTCTGGCTCTGGCGCGATGCCAGCGCCTCGATGAACTGGCACTCGACGCCGGAGCTGCCGCTGAAGGGCGCCCGGGCGGATGTTCTGCTGCTGGCGCTTGCCGCTCTGCTGCTGCGGGCCGGCGAGCGCGTGGCGTTATTGGGCAGCGGTCTGCCACCCTCTGTGAGCCGCGCCAGCCTGGAGCGCATGGCCCTCGAACTCGATGGGTTGACCCGGGAAAGCCTGCCCCCGGCGCTTCCATTGCCGCGCCATGGCCAGCTCGTGCTGTTCGGCGATTTCCTTTCCCCGCTGCCGGAGATCGAGGCGGCGCTGCGCCCCCATGCCGAGCGCGGGGTCAAAGGCCATGTCCTGCTGGTGGCCGATCCGGCGGAGGAGTCCCTGCCCTTCCTGGGCCGGGTCCGCTTCGAGGGTCTGGAGGCGGAGGGCGAGCTTCTCCTCAGCCGGGTCGAATCGGTCCATGATGCCTATGTCGAGCGCTACCAGCTGCATCGCGAGTCCTTGGCGGCGCTGGTCCGCAGCCTCGGCTGGACCATCGCCCAGAGCCGCACCGACAGCCCGGCGGAGCCCGGCCTGCTTGCCCTTTACCGCCAGATCGCGGAGTTGAAGCCATGATCGGCCTCGGGGGATTGAGCTTCCTTTCGCCCTGGCTGCTTCTGGGGCTGGCGGCGCTGCCGGTGCTGTGGTGGCTGCTGCGCCTGACCCCGCCCACGCCGCGCCGGGTCGCCTTCCCCGCCATCCGCCTGCTCTTCGAGCTGCGCCCGCAGGAAGAGACCCCCTATCGCACGCCGCTCTGGCTCATCCTGATGCGCCTGCTGCTGGCGGCTCTTGTCATCCTGGGCTTTGCCGGCCCGCTGCTGAACTCCCATAGCGAGCTCGAGGGCAAGCGCGCCCTCCTGCTGGTGGTGGATGACGGTTGGGCCGCAGGACCCGGCTGGGCGGACCGCCAGCACGGCATGGCCGAGGCCGTCGACGAAGCGGAGCGCTTCAAGATTCCGGTCATGCTGCTCACCACGGCCCCGCCCGCGGATGGGGGGCCCATCGCTGCCACCGGCATGCTGAGCGCCGCGGATGCGCGCCAGAAGATCCGCATCCTGGAGCCTCATCCCTGGGCGACCGACCGCGCAGCAGCACTGGCGGCCCTCCAGCATCTCGAGCTCAAGCCCGAGGACCTGGGGCATATGTCGGTGATCTGGCTCTCCGACGGGCTCGCCGGCGCCGATGCCGATTCCGGCCGCAAGCTGGCGGAGGGGCTGCGGAAGCTGGGCTCGCTTTCGCTCCTCGCCGATCCGCCGACCCGGCTGCCCGCCCTGATGCGCCCGCCGGAGGCCGGTGCCACGGGGCTGACGCTCCATGTCGAGCGCGCCATCCCCGGCGCGCCGCAGACCCTTCATCTGCGCGCCCTCGACGATGCCGGCCGGCTGGTCAGCGTCGACAGCGTCGATTTCGGCGCCGACAAGACGGCGGCGAGCCTCGCCCTCAAGATCCCAGCCGAGCTGCGCAATCGGATCGCCAGCCTCAGCATCGAGGGCAATGATTCCGCCGGCGGCGTGCTCCTGCTGGACGACCGCTGGCGCCAGCGGCCCGTGGGGCTGATCACCGAGACCGAGGAGGAGAACGCCCAGCCGCTGCTGAGCGACCTCTATTATGTCGAGCGGGCGATGGCGCCCTATGCGGAGCTGCGCCATGGCGATGTGACGAAGCTCCTTCAGCGCGAGATCGCCGTGCTAATCATGGCGGATATCGGACTTCTGCCCCAGGACACCGTCGCCAAGCTCAACACCTGGATCGACAAGGGCGGCGTGCTGGTCCGCTTCGCCGGCCCGAAGCTAGCCCAGAACGCCGATACACTGCTGCCGGTGCGCCTGCGCAGCGGCGACCGCCAGCTCGGCGGGGCCATGTCCTGGAGCCAGCCGGCGCATGTCGCCCCCTTCCCCGCCGACAGCCCCTTTGCCGGTCTCACCGTGCCGAGCGAGGTTCTGGTCGACCGCCAGGTGCTGGCGGAGCCGGAGATCGATCTCGGCAAGAAGACCTGGGCCCGGCTCATCGACGGCACGCCGCTGGTGACCGCCCAGAAGCAGCATAACGGCTGGATCGTCCTGATCCACACCACCGCCAATGCGAGCTGGTCGAACCTGGCGCTGTCGGGGCTCTTCGTCGAGATGCTCCAGCGCCTCGTCTCGCTGAGCCAGGGCGTCTATGGCGGAGGTGCCGCGGCCGAACCCCTGCCTCCGCTCCAGCTGCTGGACGGCTATGGCCGGCTGGTGGCCCCTCCGCCAACGGCGCTGCCCGCCACGCCGAGCGACCTCGCCACGAATGCCGTGGGTCCGCGCCATCCGCCGGGCTATTACGGCAAAGCGACGGCCCGCCGCGCCCTCAATCTGGGTGCTGCCCTGCCGAAGCTGGCGCCTTTGGCGAATCTGCCCCCGGGGATCAAGAGCGATCCCTTCGCCCAGGCCGAGACCATCGATCTGAAACCCTGGCTGCTGGGTGCCGCCTTCGCCCTTCTGCTCATCGACATGCTGATCGCGCTCGCGCTGCGCGGCCTTCTCTCCGGATGGCGCCGGCGCGCGATCGCGGGTCTTGCACTACTCCTGCTGCTGCCGGCGACGGCGCGGGCGCAGTCGGATGGAGACCAGGACAAGTTCGCCATCAGCGCCGCCGGCACCACGCGGCTCGCCTATATGGTCACCGGCAACAACGAGAGCGATTCCATTGCCAAGGCGGGGCTCTTCGGCCTCAGTCTCGTGCTGGCCCAGCGCACCGCGGCGGAGCTCGGCCAGCCCATCGGGGTCAATCCGGAAACCGATGAGCTCGCCTTCTTCCCCATCCTCTATTGGCGGGTGCCGCCCGACGAGGGGCCGCTCTCGGCCGCGGCCGAGAAACGCCTCGGCGACTACCTGAAGCATGGCGGCATGATCCTCTTCGACACCGCCGATCAGCTCGGGCTCGGCGGCGGCAGCTCGCTCGCGCTGCGCGGCCTTCTGCGCGATATGGACGTGCCGACCTTGGTCCCGGCACCCCCCGATCATGTGCTGACCAAGGCCTTCTACCTGCTGCGCGACTTTCCCGGCCGCTATACCGGCGGCGTGCTCTGGGTCGAGCAGGGCGAAGGCCGGGTCAACGACGGCGTCTCCTCCGTGATCATCGGCTCCAACGACTGGGCCGGCGCCTGGGCTGTGGATGACAGCGGCCGGCCGCTCTACGCCACGGTGCCCGGCGGCGATCGCCAGCGCGAGCTCGCCTATCGCTTCGGCGTCAATCTCGTCATGTATGCGCTGACCGGCAATTACAAATCCGACCAGGTGCATGTGCCGGCGATCCTGGAGCGGCTCGGCCAATGAGCTTCGGCACCCTCAGCATCGAGTTCGCCCCGCTCCTGCCCTGGCCCTTGCTACTGGCCGGCGGGACCCTGGCATTGCTGCTCCTGGCGATGTCCTTCCTGCGCCGGGCGCGCGGCAGCCTCTGGCGCCTCCTCGCCTGCATCGCCCTCCTGGCCGCGCTCGCCAATCCCTCGGCCATCCGCGAGGACCGTAAATATCTGAACGACGTCGCGGTGGTCGTAGTCGACGATTCCGCGAGCCAGAACGTGCCGCCGCGCCGCGCGCAAACGGCCGCAGCATTGGCCGAGGTCGAGAAGCGTATCAAGTCGATCCCCGGGCTCGAGCTGCGTGTGATCCATGCCGGCGATGAGCCGGCGAGCGACACCGCCGATGGCGGCGGCACGCGGCTCTTCGCGGCCCTCGCCAAGGCGACCGCCGACCTGCCGGCCAGCCGCATCGCCGGCTCGATCTTCATCAGCGACGGGCAGATCCACGACGTGCCGGCGGATCTCGACACGCTGGGCTTCCACGCCCCGGTGCATCTGCTGCTGACCGGCCTTCCCAACGAGGCCGACCGGCGCCTCGTCATGGTGGCCTCGCCCAGCTTCGGCATCGTCGACAAGGACGTCGCCTTCAAGCTGCGGGTCGAGGACGAGGCGGCAACGCCCGGCACGCTGGCCCGTATCGACATCATGAAGGACGGCAAGCCTTTGCCGCCGGTCCAAGTGGCAATCGGCGAGGATGTGCCCTTCAACTTCACCATCGACCATGGCGGCCAGAACATCTTCGAGTTCTCGGTCGAGCCGGGAACGAAGGAGCTGAGCCTCGCCAACAACTCGGCCATCGCGCTGGTCAATGGCGTGCGCGACCGCCTGAAGGTGCTGCTTATCTCCGGCGAGCCCCATGCGGGCGAGCGGGCCTGGCGCGCGCTGCTGAAATCCGATCCTTCCGTCGATCTCGTGCATTTCACCATTCTGCGACCGCCGGAAAAGCAGGACGGCACGCCCATCAACGAGCTGTCGCTGATCGCCTTTCCGGTGCGCGAGCTGTTCGAGCTCCGACTCAAGGACTTCGATCTGGTCATCTTCGACCGCTATCGCCGCGAGGGCGTTCTGCCGCGGGCCTATTTCGACAACATTGCCAATTATGTCGAGCAGGGCGGCGCGCTGCTGGATTCGGCGGGGCCCGCCTTCTCCACCACTTACAGCCTCTACCGCTCGCCGCTGGGCCGGGTGCTGCCGGCCGAGCCGACCGGCGATGTCCTGGAGCAGGGCTTCCGGCCCGAGCTCACCCCCGCCGGCCGACGCCATCCCGTGACTTCCGGTCTGCCGGGCGCCAATGCCCAGGGCCACGAGCCCAGCTGGGGCCGCTGGTTCCGGCAGATCGATGCCATCCCGCGCCAGGGCGTATCGGTGATGAGCGGCATCGGCGACCGGCCGCTGCTGGTGCTGAACCGGGTCGGCAAGGGACGCACGGCGGAGATCCTCTCGGATGAGATCTGGCTCTGGTCCCGGGGCTTCGAAGGTGGAGGGCCGCAAGCCGAGCTCCTGCGCCGCGTCGCCCATTGGCTGATGAAGGAGCCGGATCTGGAGGAGGAGGATCTGCGCGCCAGCATCGATGACGGCCGGCTCGATATCACGCGCCGAAGCCTCTCCGACAAGCCCGTCGCCGTCGAGGTCACCTCGCCTTCGGGAAAGAAGGCCCAGGTGAAGCTCGCCGATCAGGGCGATGGACGCCAGACGGGCTCGCTCTCGGTCACCGAGCCCGGCCTCTATCGCCTGACCGACGGGACCCATCTCGCCTTTGCGGCGAGCGGTGCCCTCAACCCGCTGGAGATCGCCGATCTCAGATCGACGCCGGAGAAGATGCAGCCCCTGGTCAACGCCTCCGGCGGACGGATCTTCCGTCTCGCGGGCGGGCACATGCCCGACATACGCATGGTCTCGCCCGGTGGCAGCACCGGCGGCTCCAACTGGATGGGCCTCATCGGCGGCGCCGATTACACCGTGACCGGCATCCGCCAGATGTCGCTGATGCCGGCGCTGGCCGGGCTCATCATCGGCCTCGGCGCGCTCATGATCGCCTGGCGCCGCGAGGGACGCTGACGCGCCGGAAGTGCTGTGCTCAGAAGCTCCAGTATTCCTGCTCGAAGGCACTCGCCTTGTCGTAGATCGCCTTGACGATGGCTCGCATCTTGTGCTTCGGGTAATCGCGCAGGAAGCGGGCGCAGAGCGTGATTACATGTCTCGCATCGCTCATCAGATTGCCGACGGCAGGGCTGCCATGAGTGAAGCCCTCGCACGCCCTCGATGACCTCGTAACGAGTATCACCAGAAGGTTACCGATTGCTTGCAGGCGGCCCGCGATCGCTTGGGCGCGGGTTCGGCAAAGCTGGTATAGTGAGGCGCGCTGTCGTTGCTGTGGTGCCAAACCTCAGGAGACACGACACATGCGGCCATCCATACACAGAGTGAGCTCGGCCTTCGGGCGCGTTTTCGCCGTCGCGGCAATCGCGATCACAGCGCTGGCTGCGCCGCCGGCGCAGGCGCAGCTGGGAAACCTCGGAGGACTTACCAACAGTCTCGGCGGCGGTCTTCCATCGGTCACCCAGGCAGATCCGGCCAACCTCGCCGGCGTGCTGCAGTACTGCGTCCAGAACAACTATCTGAGCGGCGGCGTGGCGGACACGGCGAAGGACGCCCTGCTCGCCAAGGTCCCTGGCGCCCAGCAGAGCAGCGACTTCACCTCGGGCAGCAGCGGACTGCTCCAGACCGGCAATGGCAAGGATTACAGTCTCAGCGGGCTCAGCGGCGATCTCAAATCGCAGATATCGCACAAGGTGTGCGATCTGGTGTTGCAGCATGCGCAGTCGCTGCTCTAGCGCCGATCGGGCCCGAAGGATTGCGCCGATGAGGATGGCTTTGGCGGTGGCGATCCTGTCAGCGCTTGCCGGCGCCGACGCCTTCGCCGGCTCCGGCTCGCCCACTCTCGCTGCGGGAGAGACGCTCACGATCGGCACGAGCGTGGTCTATCGCGATATCAAGGTGTGCAATGATTCCGCGAGCGGGGGCGATCTCCTGGCTTCCTTCGGGAGCGACGAGCCGGTGCGGCTCGCACCCGGCATGTGCCACTGGGATCACGGCGATCACATCACGCTGCGCAACGACTCGGCCGCGACCATCGCATCGACCTACCGGGTGTCAACCTGCTCGGAGCCGCGGGGACATTGAGCGCTCCGGCCGGGCAAGCCCCCTACTCTCGGGATTGCCCGGAAAAGGTGATTGAGTGGAACACGCTATCATCGCCAATGCGGAGTTGATCCAGTCTTCTGCAATCCCAACCAATCGAGGAGCGAGACATGGCGAAGATCCTGGTCGTCTACTATTCCGCCTATGGCCATGTGGAGACCATGGCGGAAGCCGTCGCCGAGGGCGCCCGCCAGGTGGCGGGCACGACCGTCAGCCTGAAGCGCGTGCCGGAACTGGTTCCCGAGGAGGTCGCCCGCAAATCGGGAATGAAGCTGGACCAGAAGGCGCCGATCGCCGATCCGCAGGAGCTGGCGGACTATGACGCCATCATCTTCGGGACCCCGACGCGCTTCGGCAATATGGCGGCCCAAATGCGCAACTTCCTCGACCAGACCGGTGGGCATTGGATGAACGGGTCCCTGGTCGGCAAGATCGGCAGCGTCTTCGCCAGCACCGCCACGCAGCATGGAGGGCAAGAGACCACCATCACCTCCTTTCACCACACGCTGCTGCATCATGGCATGATCATCGTAGGCCTGCCCTATAGTTGCCAAAACCTCCTGATCATGAGCGAGATCACCGGCGGCTCGCCCTATGGTGCCGCGACTCTCGCGAGCGCCGACGGCAGCCGCAAGCCGAGCGAGAACGAACTCGGCATGGCCCGCTTCCAGGGCCGCCATGTGGCGGAGATCGCGGCCAAGCTCGCGCGCTGATTGGACCGCGCCGGGGAAGCGGCGCAGCCATTCGAGACGACGATCTCACCGGCGGCACGCCCCGTGCCGCCATCGGAGCGCGCGATTCGGCGCCTTCAGTTTTTCTTTACGAAGCGCTGCCATTCTGATGCCACGGGGTAGCATCGCGTCGCAGTTTTTCAACTCCCTCTGACCAGTCGTCAGTCGCCTACGCAACACGGCGGTATGCCGCGGCCTTTTGCCCGGAGTCACCGATATGCAGGCATTCGCGATACCGCGCACGGACCCGGGTGCAGAAGGGATCGAGGTCCTCTGGACCTGGCCCGACAATCTCCCGCTGTCGACCCAGGGATACGAT